>NZ_JANGCA010000113.1:0-4881 GCF_024463855.1 Clostridium sp. DFI.1.208
ATCATTTTTGGCATAATAAATGGCAGAAACGTCGACTATTTTTGGGTTTATGAAGTACGTTTCTGCCACAGATATTCTATCAGATTTTAAAAAGACTGTCGACAGTCACTTTGTCAACAGTCTGAGATGAGCATTTTCATATGCTCATCTATTTCTAAAGTTGATATTCTTCTTTGCGTTTATAAGAATTTTCAATACCCATGATTTTTCTATATTTATTGATAGTTCTTCTAGAAATAGATATATTTTGTTTTTTTAATAACATATGTAATTCGTAATCACTATAAGGGAAAGATGTATTTTCTTTAGCGATAAGAAGTAAAATTGATTTTTGAATTGGATCTGATAAATCTTTTGTTTTTTTAGCAGTTAATAAATATTCTAAAGGAAAAATTTGGTGATTCCATTCAAAATATTTATTACGAATGGCTCTACTAATTGTTGAACTATGCATACCTAATTTTTTTGAAAGTTCAAGAATTGTACATCTTTTTAATGGCTTACCAAAAACTAAATAATCTTTTTGAATAGTTGCTAATTCATTACATATCAATAATAAAGTTGAGTTTCTCTTGTTTAAATCAGATATTAATATTGAAGCATCTTTGAAATACTGATGAAGAATAGGATCATTTTGAATATCTTTATAGTAATCTTTACTATAACTAATAGTTCCATAATCGGATTGCTTGATTGTTAATTGATAATCTTCTACTTCTATGATGAAATCAGGATAGATGTAGTCAAAAGTTTTTGGTTGATATGAATTTGCCGGAAAAGGGTTTGTTTCTTTGATAATATCCATCGCTTCCATTACTTCATCAGTGGTTGTATTTTTCATTTGTGCAATATATTCATATTGTTTTGCCATTATTTCTTTTTGATAGTTGCAAAATAAATCTAAAGCAAATTCTTGTCCATCTTGCTGTAATTGAATCTTAATTGAATCTATGCTATTTATTGCTGCAATTCCAACTGGTTCAAAAGATTGAATAATATGCAAATTTTTAAGGAATTCATTTGCATTAATTTCTAAAAACTCGCAATATTCTTCGTAAGAATAAGATAAAAAACCATTCTCATCAAGAGAGTTTATAATAAAAGAACAAATTTTTTTAGAATATGTTCCTCTATAAGTTTCTAATTGGAAGAATAAATCGTCTTGCAGTGTTTTTTCTACATATTGAAAATCTATTGCAGAATGTTGTTGCTCATTATGAGGTTTATGTGGAAGATATTCTATAAAAGGATTTTGATTAATTATATTACGAAAATGAGAAAAAAGTTGCTCATTTGACATGCTTAGAATTTGAAGAGAATGAGCAAAAGAATGGTAAAAATGACTACTAGGTTTAACACTGGGTTTAATAAGTTGTTCTTGTCTTTGTGAATTTGTTTTCATAATTGTTAAGCCTTTCAACACTTTATGATATCATTAGTATTATAATAATATTATAAATAAAAAACTAGAATTACAAAAGGGGATGATTAAAATGATTGACTTAAAACAACAAATTGAAGAATCAATTCGTATTAAAAGTAAAGCATTAAAATGGGATGAGATTGAGGAGTGTTCTGCTATTGGATTAGCTATTGAATATGGTGTAACACGTCAGAAAATAGCAAAAATACTTGATCAACTACACGAAGAAGGAGTCTTTATTAAAGTTGTAAATCAACCAAACATTTTTTTTCACAAAGTAGAACTAACAAAATATTACCGAATTTATGATATACAGAACGTATTTATATCTATTCAGGAGTTTAGAAGTTTTATTGAAAAAGAATATAATGTTTGTGAAAATTTAGTTGGTTATAATGGAAGTCTGAAATATGCTGTAGAACAGTGTAAATCAGCCATTAATTACCCTAACAATGGTTTGCCAATATTGTTATATGGTGAATCCGGAACAGGTAAAAGTTATTTAGCAAGTCTCTTATTCGAATATGGTAAACAAAAAGGTCTTATTCCAGTTGACGGCAAATTTGTTACAGTGAATTGTGCTGAGTATTCAAACAATCCAGAACTTTTTTTGACTAATTTATTTGGGTACACAAAAGGAGCATATACTGGTGCTGAAGAAGATAAAGAAGGTCTATTAAGTATAGCTGATAATGGCATGATTTTTATGGATGAAATTCATAGTTTAAGACCAGAATGCCAAGAGAAAATCTTCTTGTTTATGGATAAGGGAATTTTCCATAAAGTTGGAGATAATGAAACATGGTATTCATCAAAGATTCGACTTATTTTTGCAACAACAGAAAATCCGAGTAATGTTTTATTGAAAACTTTGCTAAGAAGAATACCAATTGTTGTTACATTGCCTCCATTAGATAAACGGTTTTTAAAAGAGAAAAAAGAAATTATATATAATGTGTTATCTGAAGAAGAAAAGATGACCAAACGAATTATTAAAATCAGTAGACAAGCTTATCAAATGCTATTGAATTATAAATATTCAGGAAATATTGGTGAGTTAAAAAATGTAATTAAGTATATGGTCGCAAATAGTTTGGTTACGTCTTTAGACAAGAATGTTATTGTCAAAGTAAGTAATTTACCAATATATATTGTAGAAACACAATCTAAAACAATAAATAGTTTAAAGGATGACCGAATCCTGCTTAGCATAGATGAACTAAAGGACTATAGTAAAACAGAAAATGAATTATATACTACAAATCTTGAGTTTATAGAATTAATTCAAAGATGGATGGATAAAAAGCTTTCTTTGGATGCCCTTGTTTCTAAGTGCACTGAAATTATGGGAAAGTATGTTGATTATTTATTTTTTGAAGAATTAAATCCAGAACAATATACAGAAAAATTAATAATTAATTTGATGACCAATATTACGAATATTATTAGCCACAAATATTTACCAATTAATTTTTCAAATCATGAAATAGGTGTATTATCAAAGTTTGTTATTGACAATAAAAATTCTGTTCAATATGATGATTTGCATTTTGGCGAAGAAATAAAAGTGATTGAACTATTATTAGAACAATTATCTATGATGTATAGTTATAAAATGCAGATAGCAAACGAATTGTTGATTTTACTTAGTGATAGTGAACTTATGAAAAAGAATATTGTTGGGAAAATGAATCTATTTTTCTTACTTTCCTATTTAAAAAAAGATGTAGAATCAAGTAGAATTCCAGGTATTATTATTTCTCATGGTTATTCAATTGCTAGTGGAATAGCAGAAGTAGTAAATCAATTAGTTGGGCAACATGTATTTGATGCAATTGATATGCCGATAAGTAGTGATGTGCAACAAATAACAAATCGTTTAATAGAAAAAATTGAAAATACAAGAAGTTGCAACGAATTGATTGTATTAGTTGATATGGGTTCATTAGAACAGATAAATAATGGATTAGGGAATAAGTTTAAAACTGATATTGGTATTATCAATAACGTGACAACTCGCATGGCACTAGATGTAGCAAACCGAATTATGCAAAATGAAGATATGGAATCCATTTTGAAAAATGCAAGCACTGCAAATTATAGTAAGTATTCATTTATAAAAAATCGTATTAAACCTGATGCTATTTTATCAATATGTGAGTCAGGAATAGGAATGGCAAATAAGATTGCGCAATTAATTGATGTGAGTTTACCTCATCCTATGAATGTGCAATTATTAACATATGATTTTAAAAATCTTCAAGTAAAAGGGAACGATTTTTCTATGTTTGAAAAATATAATGTCCTATTTATAGTTGGCAATCAGGATCCCAAAATTGAAAAAATACCTTTCTTATCAATTGAAGGATTAATTGAAAAGCAAGATGAAAAAGTTATTTATGAGTTGTTCCAAGGAAAATTGAACAGACAACAAGTGCATGCTTTTAAGAAAAATATTATCAAGAATTTCTCATTAGAAAATTTGATGAGTCACTTGAATATTATAGATCCACGAAAGATTATTGTTAGTGTAGAAAGAATTATTGATAAATTGCAAAAAGAATTGCAAATGGAATTTAGCAGTGGAGGAACTTTGGGATTATATATTCATATTTGTTGTTTAATTGAACGCATGGTAACAAATAAAAATTATTTGGATGATAATAAATATGAGTTTGATAAAGAGAAATATCCGCAATTTGATTTAATTAAAGGGATTCTTTTAGAGATAGAACAATTATATAAGGTTTCACTTCCAAATAAGGAGATTGTATATCTAATTGATTATATAAATGCGAATAGAAGATTTAGTGGCCAATATGAGAATTCAAATGATTTGTTTGAATTGTAAATACATAAAGATGATGTGATATAGAAAAGCCCGGTTTTCGTTAGTGTTATTAAATTGATAATGAGGCTTTTCAAAGTAGTATATCGAAAAGATGATGTACTACTTTTTTATTTTCCTTTATCTACTTGATTACTTCCCAAGCAATTATTATTTTAATATGTTACGCATATGGTATATAATACATGTGAAGTATACTCTATTTATGGATTATTTAAGATGAGGGAGAGTACACTATGTTAACAGTTTTGACTTTTGGACATATTAATGGAAAAAAGATAGAGATAAACACAGAAAAAAAGAATGATAGTGAAGAATGTGAAACAAAACTGTGACCACATTTTGACCCCAGTTATATAAATAATAGATAAAATATATGCATAAAGTGAATATAAAATAGTCTATAAATGTGGAAAAACTAATACATATTATGCAGTATATCAGTATAGCTATATCGAGTTCGAATAGTTCCCAAAGTTCTTAAAACCGCTAATATTAGCGGTTTTTTTGATGTCTATAACTTCCGTGAAAACATTTTGAAAACATTTGACTGAATTTCTGTGTTTTCAGAGCCGAAAATAAGTCGATTTTGGACTATTTTTGCGCTCCG
>NZ_JANGCA010000114.1:0-4613 GCF_024463855.1 Clostridium sp. DFI.1.208
GGAAGAGACGCAGGAAGAGGATCCGCGCATCCGTGCGATGATCCAAAATGATTTTGAAAAGGTCACTTGGTTCCAGGATACACATCGTGAGCTGGAATTCTTTCTGATGCTGCGCGATGAGGATGAAGCGACTCTGATGAAGAACTATGACGAGCTGGTCGCAGAGCTTCAGTATGCCGGGTTTCGGACGAAGGACCTGAACATGCACGATCTCTACGACTATGTCGCTTATATGTATGAGAATCCGCTGATCAATGATTATTATTTCTCACGAGGTGTCTTCAGCTGTCTGGCAGAGGAGAGTGAAGATATCTTCCTATCGAAAGACAACTATCATGAACCGGATTTCGATTATGATGATTATTACAGACTTCGGAAGGAGGGAGAACATGTGGAATAATGACCTGTTGAAGAAAAAAAGTACGTTCCAGCCGATCGGACTGAAGATCCAAAGAGGCCACTACATCCTGGGAGACCGTTATATCAAATCTCTGCTCGTCACCGAGCTCCCCCGACAATTCGAACTCGGTCTCCTGAGCTCCTACGTTTCGAATCCGGAGATCAAGGTCTTCATGCGTACGGAGCCGTTGGATCTGGACTGTGCCGGTATGCTGAAGAAGGAATACAATGATAAGAGCAGAGAATATCAGAAGAGCGGGAACGACCCGACGAGGAGAGAGATCCTGGAGAATGAGCTGATCTCATTGAATACCTACATCAAGGAGATCATCGATAATCACGATGTGACCTGGAACATCACCATCGTCTTCAGCGTCTATGCTGACACAGAAAAGGAGGTGAACAAACGATGTCAGGATCTCAATCTCCGCTTACGGGCAGAGGGCTTCAAGCTGACCAGTGCTCCCGTCATGCAGGAGAATCTGATGCGGGTCGCTTCCCCATTGTTCGTCGACAGTCTCCTCCCTGCTGAAGTGGAAAAGAATATCGGTATCCCGCTCCCTTCACTAGGTCTGGCCGGTCTCTATCCGTTCGTATTCGAAACACTGAAGGATCGTGACGGCTTCCTGCTGGGACATGAGCTGATGAATAAAGGAGCGATCCTATTCGATCAATTCCAATGGCTCGATGACCCGATGAGTGCCCGGGCACTGAATCGCCTGAGTGGGAATCTCGTCATCGTCGGAGGTACCGGATTCGGTAAGTCTACACTGATGAAGCTGTTGATCCGTTTCTACATCCGTACACACAAAAAGATCATCTGGATAGACCCGGAGAACAAGAACAACTCCCTGACGAAGCGTTATGGAGGTACGTTCATCAACTGGGGGCGGCGAGGCCATATCATCAATGTCTTCGATCTGAAGCCGATCTCCGTGGAAGAGGATGAGGACGCCAGCGTCAAATGGGATACAGAGCTTGCCATATACAACTGTGTCGATGATGTCAAGATTATCCTGCGCTATCTCGTACCCTCTATCAGTGATGACACCCTTTCCATCGTAGGAGATCAGATGGTCATGCTGTATGCCGATCATGGATTGACGCCGGAAACGGATTTCCGTGGACTTCCGGCTTCTGCATATCCGACCTTCTCCGATCTCGACGTACGTCTGCAGAAGAGCATAGAGGAGTGTCAGAAGCAGCCGCATGCCGATACGAAGGAGCTGGAGCTGCTGCGGGATCTGCGGCTGAAGATAAAGCCACTGCTCAAAGAATGGTCGATCTACTTCAATGGACATACATCGCTGGGTCAGGAGGACTTATCGAAGGATATCATCGCGTTCGGTACGAAGACGCTGCTGGAGAAGCCGCTGACATTGATCAATGCGCTGAATCACATCATGTACCAATTTGCCTGGTCGTTGTGTCTGGATGAGTCCGTAGAGTCTGCTTTCGTTCTGGATGAGGCGCATACGCAGATACTGACGCCGATGAGTGCGGAAAGAGTAGCACAGTACACGCGAAGATCCAGAAAGTATCACAATGTCTGTACGATCGCGACGCAGGAGCCGAAGGACTTTGCGGGGAAAGACATCCTCGTACATGGAAAAGCGATCTTCAACAACAGCGTCTATAAGATGATCATGCATCTGGAGCGCGACGGGACCAACGATCTGAGCAAGTTCATCACCGTCAATGAGAATGAGAAAGGACTGATCGAGCAGCTGCGTATGGGTGATGCATTGTTCGTCTGTGGAGACCGTCATATCCCATTGCATGTCCTTGCGACAGAGAACGAGTTGAAGGAGATGGCATGACCAAGGAATTGAAGACTAGGCACATGGATCTATTCCCTATCATTCAAACATCAGTTTTCATGACAGGTAGTCCACGAGCGTGATAGATCCATCAGGAAAAGACAGTACCTGGCAACTTGCCAGGTAGCTTTTCACAAAAGATAGGACAATGATGGGAGGTAAGGTCATGGACTTATTCAAACATATCTTCCATGTGATCCGCATAGTTACTGTGAAAGAATATCCTCTTTCAGAAATAAAGCAACAGATCAGAAATAAGGTCATAGGACCAGGTGATCGGATCAGAGTCAAAGGATATCTGAGCTGTTTTGCGCCCATATGTGAACCTGATACATTCGTTCCTAAAATGATAACATATGATCGTAAACATGATGAAGTACATGTGGTATCCTGTTCGCCGGTCGTAAGGAACCTTCAATCGGAAGAATATGGAGTTGCATTTCTCTATCCGCAACAGGAAGGGCGTTTTGAATATGAGCTAGAAAACAGTGCGGAGAGATTGCAGATCACAGATAAGAACAGGTTCATCCCAGTAGTAATGAGAAAACAGGAATATAGAAAATTTTCAGAAAAACAGGTCGAGATGATCTGTTCCATCGAAGATATATGTGTATGTGATCCAAAAGATGAATTCATATTCAAAACACGTGAGTTCAGAAAAGTGAATGATTGGTTCACAGACCTCTATATTCCCCAATATTCAGCATATTGTCTAAAGGCGCAATCCATACTTCCGGATAACAACGGAGATAGAAAAGATCCTGTCATCGTACCGTATGCCATCGAATATCAGGTATCTTGTAAGGATGAAGAAATAGATCTATTCGAAGAGCTCCACACAGCGCTTGTAAAAGCCTTCGTAAACGAAAATAGCCGATACAAGATATGGCACATGGGAGAAGAAAGTCATGACTTCATACTGGCAGAAGATCCGGGTCTAAAAATCGTTTATAAGTTCGACGGGAAAGTCGGCTTTTATCAAAATATAGATATAACAGATACTTTGATCTATGAGCAGCAAATGATGCTATTGGAAGAACGATTATTACAGTTCAAAGACCATTTACATGCTTCGATACATTTGGATCTAGTGTATCTATCCGATATCGGCATGTCAAGGGTCCTAGATATCGGTCGTTATAAGCCAAAGGCAAATTTAGCCTGAAGTCGATAAGGCCAATCTATTTCATAGTCATTCTATTGAAAGGATGCAGATGGCAGGTGATCTACGAACGAGGTATCCCTATCTTAGAAAGCATTACCTGGCAAGTTGCCAGGTAACTTATAAAATTGGAATGAAGAAAGGCTATACCTTGATCGATGATATATGACATTTTCAAAATATGCGGGAGATTTCCCGTTTTTTTGCTCGTCGATCGAAGGCTTTCGATATGGAAAGGAGAATCTGATATGGAAAAGCATACAGAACATAAGCTGCTTCATAAAGCAATCGAAAGAATAAGCTATCGATATCGTCATGAAAAGGCGTTATCGAGCTTCAAAGAAAAGAAACTGCGATACCTCTCCATGAATGAGGATGAATTCCTACTGAGCTATATAGAGATCAGTGCGAGATGTATATGTAAGAAATGGATACTCTTCTTTTCTTCGATGATCTGGCTGATGATGACGATATCTTTGTCTTTCTATGTGAAGAAGCTGCTTGCTGTCCTTCCCACGATAGCTGATCAGGAATATCGAAGCACGATCCTGCTCATATCTGTCAGTGTACCTGCGATGATCCTCCTGCCGTGGCTCATCTGCCTGATACATGCGTTCATCAAGCAATATCGACGGACGAAAGAAAAAATGATCATGGATGAGGTAAGAAGATATCTGCAATAGCTCATGCGAAAAGAAAGGAAGAAACATACATGGCAAGATGGCTGAAAGGTATCGCTCATTTATCTGCATTCGATGCGATCGAACAGATCAAACATGCCGCAGATGAAGAAGAAAAAAAGTGTTTGATCCAGATGGAAAGGGAAAGAAGAAAGAAAAATCGGTATAGGACAAATGTGATAATAGTTGCTGGCTTGATCATAAACCTAGTTACTATTCCAATGCTGTTTCTTAGGATCAAACAACGAATCTTTGATATCTTAATACTGGACTATGCAGTAAGCGTCACCGTATCCGGCTGTACGATATGCATGACAGCGCTGACAGTATTTTATTTAAAGGGTCTTATAAAATCAAATCGTTGACCTTTTTATCCCCCCCAAAAAAAGGAGCTGATACGAACGAAACGAATAGGTAGCATAGCGTTGACCATTCTATTGGTTTTGGTATCCTTATGTTTATGCGGTCATTTCCGGATCTATTGTATCCTGAGTGGTTCGATGGAGCCCACGATATCCACCGGCAGTCTCATACTGGTCGATACCGATGTTG
>NZ_JANGCA010000115.1:0-4553 GCF_024463855.1 Clostridium sp. DFI.1.208
ATTTGACACTATAAAAGGCAGTGCATGTTCATACTCTGACATTTGCACTGCCTTTTTGAAACCCTATAATACTTTAGAGCACACCTCAATCATCATAAAACCCTACGTTTATTTAGAGCGTTTTTTTCACAACCCTACGTTAATTTAGAGACCCTTTTTCATTGTTGTTTACTATTCAAACTATTCATTGCAATTATATTATTAAACTTTTTTATTTAATATCTTACACATTCTCTTCCTTTTTCTGTATTATTTTATTCCTATTTTTTATATTATACAAACTATTGGTATCAAATTGGTATCACAATGTGGTATCAAAATTAAGCATTTTTTATCATAATTAAAATTGCCACAATAATATTATCAATTATAAATAATCAAGTATGCTTATAATTTCATCTATTTCTTCTTCTGACAATTGTTTATCAACATTTTCAGATTTAGTACTGTTCATAGAGGAATTATCACTAATAGATTTGTATCTCTTTTTACCATTCTTTTCATCATAAGTTAGATAATTATTTTTACATAAATTTATTAAAGTCTTATCAAGCTTAGTTAATGATATGTGTATATTTACCATAATAATACTTATCACTAAAATTTGAGGCAATTGGTGATTTTTCTGCAGCGGTTAGTATTGATCGCATTGTTTTGGGATATGCATAACAATGTACTTTCTTACTTAATATTTCTATATCTTTTATGAAATCAACTAGAATAGTGTTCAATTTATCATAATTGTCCATCTGATGAAATCTCACTCGAATAATTATCTATAAAGTTTAATAATACATTAGCTAGTCTCTCATATGTAGTACAGTTTTTAAACCATTCATCAATTATTTCCAATCCCGCACAGCAATATGCCATTAATTCTTTTTCTAATTCTATATCTGAAGAATCTCTTAATCTAAAGGCATCTTTAATTTTCTTATCAGTACTTCCATCTTCAGTGCTCAAGACCATATATTGAACAATTCTATTCAAATTATTTTTATTTTTTTGGACTTGCTCCGTCATTATATTTGCATAAATATTTCTATTTTCATTAGAACTATCTACTTTTTTACCTTCAATTACTCCTATCATACCTGCACACATGTATAATCCAATCATTGTTTCAAAAATATAACATATATGTTTTACACCAGAGTTATCTAACAAATCAAACTTATATTCACTTTCACTAGAATTATCTTTTGAGTATTTTTTTAAGATTTCTGCGTACTTTCCGAAAAGTCGAATATCTTTATCAAACATTATTCTCCCTCCTTAATTATTGAGTATGTTTCAGACTCCTTACCTGTAGATGGATCTTTATATTTTTCTATATGATATATCTTTCCAATTTTACCTGATAATCCATCTTTAGCAGTATCATAATCTTTTCGAATTAAACCCATAATAATTTGGTCACAATATTCTGGTAATACTTCACATAGTTTTATAATATGAGATCCATCAACATCAGAGAATGGAGCATCCATAACTAGAGGGAATATTTCATCGCTATTTTCAGATTTATGCAGTTCCTCAACTAAACTGTTTTTTACTGAGGTTAATAATCCTGCAACAAATGAGAAGTTTTTTACTGTTTCAGTACCAGTTGAGTTATCTAAAATTCCAGAATTTGTATTAGTGATAATTTCAAAATTATCATCTATTTCAATTGTTTTTTCACCATGATAAACCTTTTTGAATACTTCATTTACTTCTTTTTCAATTAATACTCTTGTCTTCTTTTGAGCTTCAACAACTTTTTTATTTGATGCTTTATAAATAGCATCTGCATACTCTAAACAAATTTTTAGGATTTCGTTTTCTTGAGTTTTACTTGCTGAACTCTCTATTTTATCAATTACTTCTTTTAACTGACTTTCGATATCTGGAATTTGAGTTTCCAGAATATAATTTTTCGCACCTTCTGCATGATCAATTTGACTTTTAATATTGTTTGCTTCAATTTGTAGTTGACCTACATCTGGTCTACCTGCTATATCTTTTTTTTACAATATCTAATAGCTCTTTATCTTTTTCAATAAGTTCAATATTATCTAATAAAACTTCAATTTTTGTTCTACTATTTTGAATGTAATCATAAGCATACGTTACATTACTTTGTTCTGATTCGTTAAAATCGGATAAATACTTTCCAAAATCATGTGGCTCCATATGCTCTTTCGCTTCTTGAAGATGTTTGTAAGCATCATTTCCACCCTTAATTATTGCTCCACATAAGCAAGTTCCTCTTTGAATCAGTTGATCTACCGCTTCCTCAGAAATATGGGACAACGAATTTTCAGAACCAAAGTTTGAGCTCAAAGCTAGATTTTCAATATTTTTTTGTTTGAAACATTGTGCATATAATATTTTCAAAAAAGGAAGTGAGTTCTTATTTTGAGATGTGGACTTCGGTTGAATTGTTGAGATCATATTAGAAAAATCATCATCTAAACCCAATTGAATTTCATTAATTTCCTTTTGTAGACGTTCTTTTTCAATTTGTTTTTCTTTTACTTGATCGTTTACCTTTATAAGACTTTCTTTTTCATTATATTGTTGCGTTAGTTTTAATACTTCGTCATCATACCCTTTTACATCTGATAAAAGATCACTCTTTTTTTGTAATAGTTCATCTTTTTCTTTCATTAATGGATTTAATTCTAAAGCATCTCCCTTCATCTTGTTGGTCAAACTATTAGTAACAGTGTAAGTACCTACTGGTTTAAAGTATTCTCTAAGTGATTCAATACGTTTAATACCCATCATTTGCGAAATTGTATCCTTAATAGATCGTCTATCAACTGAAGCTTCGATTCTATTATGTTCTCCATCATAGAAAAAATAATCCTTTAGATCCTGTTTTAAAATTTTATTTATTTCAATTTGTGCTTTGTCATAAGAAATAGGTTTTCCATCTCTTTGTACGCTTAATGTAGATGATGCTTCTTTAACTACATTAGATCCATTATGTTTATAATTTTCATAACGAGAAATACGATATCTACAATCATTATGTTTTAGATCAATTCTAACTTCTACTTTTTGAATATCATTTTCATTCATTGAAATAGCAACATCTTTATTTAATAGAATTTGGTCTTTAAAAGTATTTTCCCCATATAAGCACCATACAAAAGCACGTATTAAAGTTGTTTTACCATAACCATTTTCTCCTAAAATCACAGTAAGTTTATTCCCTTCACCATAAGCTAATTCTAGATCGACATCTTTATATTGTCTGAAATTTCGGATTTTAATATTAAGCAGTTGCATCTTTTAAAACCTCCTTCATTTTTTCAACAATGTTTTCAATAGCTTGTGTTTTGGTAATAACACCATTATCCTTGTCATCAATTTGATTATAGGCCTCAGTAATTATTTCTTCAACTTTTTCCTTTTCAATAAATAAATCACTCATACTCATTTACCTCCGTATCATTAATTGTATTTATATCGTAAGCCGATTTGATCTTATCTATTAACTCATTACTATATGATGGATTCTTTGATAAATTTGAAAAATCTATCAATCTAATTAATTCTCTTTTAACTAATCCTACTTCCATTTCTTTTAAACTACTAGTAATATTTTTCACTTCATCCAATCTACGTGGAATTGTAATAAAATCATATATAGTTGCAAATTTCTTACCTTCTGATCTTCGTAATACTCTTCCTCTTCGTTGGATATATTCTTTTGGATTTGTACTACTCGCCAAAATAAACGCAGTTTTAATAGCAGGAATATTCATTCCTTCATCTAAACACTTTATTGCCACAAGTGCCTGTATTTCCTCAAGCTTAAATGAATTTATAATTGCCTGCCGCTCTACTACATCTTCCTCTGCTGTAAATTTAGTAGCTACCATATTGAACTTTTTATTCATAGAGTCTTTAATTATCTCAATTTGTTTTTTATCTTCATTACAATCATCAAAATCATGTTCATCGTACTTAACTGCTCCACAATACACAATAATATTGCTATCGTTTTTATAGTTTAATATCTTATTTTCAAATTCAAATACTTTATTTTTTGCTTTTGCAATAAGTCGAGCACGTTTAATTAACAATTTTTTCAACCCGTCTGGCATATCATTACCATTATCTTGATAATGAAACTTTCGGATTTTCTCTGTTAATTGTTGATAATCAATTAATTCGTCGTCATCAAGTGTTACAAGTATAGGATAATAATAATATGGTGTCAGTTTTCTTTCAATAATAGCTCGCCCCAAATCATATGTAATGCATTTCTTTCCAAAAAAATCATATAATTTTTTCGTGCCCGATTCATCTCCATGGCGATCCAAAGTTGCTGAAAGTGCTAATCTATATTCATAATTTACTTTTAGCATTTCACTTAAATTATATATGTCTTTTTGACTATCTTTTTATATCTTCTTAAATGTCCGCAAAGCCTTATTTTATAGGCTCTACGGGCATTTTGCTTTTGTGGTAAACCTCACATATCTAGGTCTATCTTCTTATATTTTCGCTATCAAGCGTGGTTAAAATCGTGGTAAATACTTCTTATGCGATTAGAC
>NZ_JANGCA010000116.1:0-4349 GCF_024463855.1 Clostridium sp. DFI.1.208
ATCATTTTTGGCATAATAAATGGCAGAAACGTCGACTATTTTTGGGTTTATGAAGTACGTTTCTGCCACAGATATTCTATCAGATTTTAAAAAGACTGTCGACAGTCACTTTGTCAACAGTCTGTATACTACAACTTTTGTAGTATTTCAATTACTTTTAATCTATATTTTTATATAGCCAATCACTAGGAATATCCAGTTCTGTTGCTATTTTATGTACAGTATCAAATTTAATATTTTTAATGGAAGTATTATTATTGATGATGGCATATAGGGTAGATTCCCTTATCCCTGTTCTTTTGCTTAATTTATAAATAGAATACCCCTTTTTTTCTAATAACTCTGTTAATGTCATAGTTGCTCCCTCTTTTCTTGAATGTATTATATATGAATTTTATGACATTTGTAATGATGGCACTCAAGCGAGTGCCTTTTCTTTTAAAGATGAGCCTTCTGATTCACTTTTACAATCAGTTCTCCGATTCCATCTATTGCTGTATCCAGTACCCAAGGGTATTCACTGATGCAATTCATCAATTCGTTTAATTTCATTATCAACGACTCATATTTTATTGTGTTTTGATTCGCAGTTACCATACAGTTTTCTAAATCATCACATTCTTGCAACATAGCCTTTAAACTGTTCGCAATTTCTTCAGATTCAATTTCATTCACACATCTTCCTTCCTCAGAAGCATTTCGTATAATGCTTTTAATAAATGTTACATGATCGTTTGTTTGTAATATCATCTCAATATTCTCCTTCCATTTTCTTTTTTGTGAGTTCATCAATGCAGATTTGTAATAATTCGATTGTCGTATCCAAGTCTATTGAACCTACATTGACAGTAGCGACACAATCTATATTATTGTCTTTTGCATCCACTACGATTTTAATTTCTGTACTTCTTGATTTTTCCTTCATATTCTTAGATAGTAAAGTCTATACATGGTATCATCCTTCCTGAAACGCTTTTGTTTCTAAAATATGATACCATTCACTTTTTCCCTTCTATGTGTTTAAAGAGAACACAACTCTTTTATCAAAAATAGGAAGTCACTTCCGATTTTTCTCTTGTTCAGCATATGCTTGGATTTCTTCTTTTGTAAGTCCTACATATTTAGGTAATCGATTTGCACTGATTCCTGTGATTGTACTCTTCCCTTCTCTTTCTGCTTCCAACATTTCCTGTGCTAGAATTTGATTCGCTTTTTCCCTACCACAAGGAATAAACCTCCGTATATCGTATTGGTGAGCGTATCCTTTTCTAAGTATTTGTTCTCTAATTATATTTCTATGTTCATTATCTTGTTGATTCTGCCTCATACTTGAAACACTCCTTTCGCAAAATCATCATAGCATAATCAAAACCAAAAAGTATAGTTTTTATATACCACATCTTTTGTAGTTTTTAATCGTAGTCTTAATGGACTTGTTAGAGTAGTATATCGTATAATAGAAGTGAATATAACGAAGGTGGTGAAATAAATGGAAAAAGAACCTAGCATATATGATGTGGATAAACTTATTGAGATCATAACGGATTATCGAACTAGGAAAAACATAAACCTGCGAAATTTTATTGAAAAAGCAAATATTAGTTATGCTCTATATCATCAAATAAAGCGTAAAGATGTTAAACTCACTTCACGCATTATTAAACACTTTGCAAATGCTATGGAAATGGATTTTTATGTATTATGGACACAAATCATGATTTTAAGTGATGATGAAAATAAAAACGAACTTCTTCATGATACATTTAAAACATTATTTTTACTAAATGATGAACAGTTGCAAACAATTCATGATGAAGTAAAACGAATGGCATCCTTTAAATAATACGCATAATATACTTCAATTTATCTTCCTTCTTTAAATTGAACTTAGAGAGGAGAGATCAAATTGCCAGTATATAAAGATAAACAACGAGGAACATGGTATATATCCACTTCCTACACTCCAAAAAAAGGATTTTACAAAAAAAAGACAGTTCGTGGTTTTAAGAAAAAAAGTGATGCGTTGAATTATGAAAGAGTTATCATGATTCAGTTGAAGCAGAAAGCAAAATATAATTTTGTATTGGGCTTGAAATTAGAAGATGTTTGGAAAGAATATTCTGACTATATGAGATTGACAGAATGGAAAGATTCTACCTACAATGCGAACTCCTGTATCTACAAGAAACATATTAAACCTTATTTTTTAGGTAGAGATTTACTTCAAATACAGAAAAAAGAAATTACAGAATGGCACACGGCTTTAGTTAAAAAAGGACTATCCAAACCTTCTATCAATGTCATTCACACTGCTTTCAGTGGTATCTACACCTATGCAAATGATATTTATGATATAGATTATCATCCGTTAAGTAAAGTTGGATATATAAAATGTCATAAAGAAGATAAGAAAAAAGAATATGTCATTTTAGACCCAAAGGATTTTGTCACTTTTATCAATTCTTTGGATACAATCAAAATGAAACTCCTCTTTCGGACATTATATTCTACTGGATTGCGAATTACAGAGTTAAGAAACTTGAAATGGACAAACTTTAAGAAGCAATCCTTTTTTATTAACAAGGTTATGAAATCGGAAAACAGTAATCGTATTGTACCTATCGACAATGAATTGAATTTACTTTTAAAACAATTTAAAAAACTTTGTGCACAAGAAGATTCTTTTACCAATGATTCATACATATTCTTTGGTAAACATTTTAACAAAATGATACCTCAATACCTTATCCGAACTACATTGGAAAAACACTTGGATTTATGTCATTTAAAACGCATGACACCTCATGATTTTCGACATACTTATGTGTCTATGCTAATCCATGAAGGGTATGATGATACATCTATTGCAGAATTGATTGGAGATTCTGTTTTAACAGTTAGAACTGTCTACGCTCATATGTTGCCATCAAGACGAAAAGATGTCATGGTAGTTCTTGATAAAAGCATACCGAAGAACCTCATTTCGATATGATTTTATTAGGGAAAACCATGAAAAAGAAATAAATTTTAGTTTCAAATTCGTATCACAAGAAGGAAAAGATAAAAAAAAGCCCCATTTTAAAGGGCTAAATCTTCATTTTGAATTTTTTAATATAAAATAATTTAATATTATATTAAGTATTGCACCTCCTATAGTAGCAATTGCCACATAATTTGTCTTCTCATAATAAAATTCGAAAGTAGCAAAAAATGAGTACATAAACATAAAAAGTACACTTAATGCAACAGACGGGACAACCCATATAGCTTCATAATATTCATGTGGAGCAAACGCAGAAATTAATTCAGGGGCAAATAATATTAGCAAGAGGTTCACTGCTGCGATTAGAAAAAAACATGGATATGCAACTCTGGATAAACCATCTATTTCTTTATCTCTTAATTTACGATATATCCATGGCTCTATAGTCTGTAATAAAGCAGTATTAAACATAGTCATAATCATAGAAACTGCATATGCTAAATTATAAATTCCTGCTTTATCGGCTCCAACCATACTGCTTATCATTATTCTATCTGAACTGCTCAGTACAGTAAGAGATAAATAATGTGGTAATAAAGGTATATTAAATTGCAATGCATATTTCCAATATACCTTTGAAAATAGTGTCTTTCCTTTTTTTATTTGAGATATAAAAGTACCAACATAAAAAGCGAATTGCACAAAGGCCATACTTAATATACGAATTGTAACTTTATTTTTACTATTTAGAATAAGTATGACGCTTAGAACAGGTTGTGTGACAGATACTGCAATCGTCAATAAAGCTAGCTTTTTATATCTAAAATCAGCCCTTTGTTCCATTGACCAAAAATTGAATGCTCCACTTGACCATATCATAATGAACATCGCCATTATCTGAATTGTAGAAAGTGTGAATAGTGAATTAAACCAATCGTTAAAA
The DNA here is from genome assembly GCF_024463855.1 of Clostridium sp. DFI.1.208. Classification (NCBI taxonomy): domain Bacteria; kingdom Bacillati; phylum Bacillota; class Clostridia; order Eubacteriales; family Clostridiaceae; genus Clostridium; species Clostridium sp. DFI.1.208. The sequence goes on from NZ_JANGCA010000116.1 coordinate 3,927, forward strand.
ATATAATATATAATAAGCCAAATAAAACAAAGTAATAGGCTTAGTCCCTGTAATGAAGATGAATATCTATTACGATCCTTCTCAAACTTTATGACGCCTTGAGAGTACACACCAGAATATAAATTTAAAGAAATAATAGGTGTAATAATCTGCATCCATGAATTAAAAATAGTGAATTGTCCGTATTCAGTTGTTGATAATATTCTTGTAAATATTGGCGTAGTAATAAAAGATATTCCCCTTTGTAAGAAAGAACATATTAGAAAAACAAATGAAGCTCTAACAGGTATTGGAATGGGAGTATCCCAAAGATTGTGTAAACCTCTAAACTGATGTAAGATAAAATTACTCGGTTTGGAGGTTTTTAAAATGGTAAGAAAAAAGGATACGCCACGAAAAGCAATAATGCGAGAGTTCATGCAG
>NZ_JANGCA010000117.1:0-3969 GCF_024463855.1 Clostridium sp. DFI.1.208
GGAATCCGAAAGCTGATACAGAGCTCTTCCTCTTCACGCCGGACCTGGATCACTGGCGACAGCTGAGTAAGATCGTTGAAGAGGATACCGATGGCAGGAAGACAGCGGTCTATGTCTTTGGTTATGAGACTGTATTGAATCCCGGACAGACGACAGCAGAGCTGTTCTCCTCCGTGACCTTCTGCAATGCGATCGAAGAACAGGGGCTGGAGGACAGCGAACAGACGATCACCGTCAAGAGCATGGCCATCCAGCAGGAGGAGACCGGAACGATGGAGGAAGCTTATGGAAGCTTCATCAACCAGGAACATGTCCGAAAGGATACCACAGATACGAAGGAACCTGCACCGCAGATGCCGGAAGACGGTGAAGCAGCTGTCGATGATGGAGGTCACGATGAATGAAGCACAGGAAGAAATGGTTCTTCGTCTTCCTGTTGGCAGGGATCATCCTTATGATGGTCCCCTTCAGTATCGCCTATCTGACGCATGTGGAAACGAGAGAGAACCGGATAACGATCGGACAGAACGATGTCATGATAGAAGAGGATTTCACACCTCCCAAGCAGTGGCAGCCGGATACGACGTACGAAAAGGACGTGAAGGTCCGCAATACCGGCAGCGTCCCTTGCTATATCCGCGTCTACGCAGCGCTTTCCGATACGGCCATCCCTGCGCATATGGACTTCGATACGAAGGACTGGACGCAGGCCGATGACGGCTACTGGTACTATGCCGGCATCGTGGAGCCGGGAGCTGACACCTCCAGTCTGTTCACGAAGGTGACGATCGGAGACATCGAAACAGAGAGTCAAAAGACATTCGACATCATCATCTATGCAGAATCTGTACAGGCGGAAGGCCATCACAATATCCGGGATGCCTTCGCCGGTATACGGTAAAGGGAGGCAGAAGCATGAAGAAAAGAAGATCACTCATCATAGCTCTTATCGTAATCCTGCTCATCTGCGGACTGATCATGGGGGATTCTCTCTCTTCCCTGTTACGTTCCTTCCGGCAGCGTTTTATCACACAGACGGATACAGTGGAGGTGACATTGGTCGATGACCTGCAGCGCAGTGTGCCGATCGTACCGGGAAGCAGGATCCCCCTGGATATGGATGTGCAGAACCTGGGAGCTGCCTGTCGGGTACGTTTCAAGGTCTGCGTCTATACCGATGGTGAGCTGCTCCGTGAGCTTACAGAGGTGGAGCTGGAGCTGGCAGATGGCTGGGAACGGAAGAAGGACGGCTATCTCTACCATACAGGCATCCTGGAAGAGGATGGCATACTGGAGCTGTATGACGCTGTCATCGCGAGCAGTGATATCATCACGAAAGAAGATCAGACGCTGGTACTGGAGACGACGATCCAGGCCGTACAGAGTGAGCATCTTGAGGTCTCTTCGGATGGCTGGGGAGATACCGAGATCCGACAAACGCTCCGTTCAAGGAATGAGGTGAGATCCGATGCGTAGGAAGCTGCTGTTACTGACGATACTGCTGTTGCCCTTCCTCCCTGTAAGGATACAGGCAGAAGGATCAGACAGGTACGACATCCACATCCGGATCACGGAAGCAGGGATACAGAAGACATCGGCAGATGATATCGTGTTGTCACGGATGCTTCCGGGAGACGAACAGACCTATACCCTAAGGGTGGATAACCGAAGCAAGGAGGAACAGGAGCTCTATCTCAAGCTTTCCACAGGAGAAGGACAACTTGCCGAGATACTGGAGCTGCAGGTGACGCAGGATGTCCACCGCCTCTATGAAGGAACTATGCAGGACGCGCAAAGCGGTATAGAGATGGGGCGCTATGCACCACAGGAGATGACGACGATCCGGATCACACTGCGTCTTCCGAAAGAGACAGACAATGCATATTCGATCAGGGAAGCTGCTGTCGATGTCGAGCTCACTGCACTGACGATACAAGAAAGCGTAGCTACAGGAGATCAGACACAGCGGACACTGCTCATATCCAGCACGCTGGCATCCATCTCCTTCCTGATCATCATCGTAAGAAGGAGGCGAAAAGATCATGAAGAAGCACGGTAGACTACTCATATCGATCCTGTTGCTGTTCCTGCTGATCATCCTTCCCCAGGATGGCCATATCACAGCAGCAACCATCCATGAGGTATCCGGAAGCAGCACTATCATCGATTCCTATTACAGCTTCGCACCGAAGTTCACGCCCGGGGTATCCTGGGCAGAATTCTATGGCTGCAGGAGCTATGATGATAGTGAGCTATTCCGGAATGCAGGAGCTGGCAATGGACGATTACCAAGGAACGTCCATCTGGCCACGTTATCGAGCAATGCGGTCGTGAGCAGCGGAACAATTGGGGTACGTTACAACAATATTGGGATCTATGATGGAAGACAGATCGATCTGAAGATTATGCTGGTAGGAGGAGAGATACGCACGGCTACGGTTTCCTCATATCCGACGAATATGCCAAGTGTTGCCTTCATGGACAACAGTATCGATATCTATCAGCAATCCTATCAGAGCAGGAATTTCGTTTGGCAGTTCACATTCTATGTAAGAGGTACAGATACACCGATTTCAGTACCCTACCATGCGAATTTTAAGGATATCGACTATACAGAGATCCTTGGTCATGGATACAGTGGAATCGATCATGCCTATGTCATGAGTAAGGCAGCTGGCGGTAATCTGAGCTATAACAGTTCTCAAATATACGCACCAACTGAAACGAGTGAGGATGATGACCGTCAGAACTGGACTACATTGACAGGTGCGGCATCGAGCTTCAGGCTTGGTTACACAAGGCAATTAGATATTGATGTCGGAACATGGGATAAAGGAAGTGATTATCGAACATTTTATCATTGGAAATGGTCCAACGATTCCCTCGTGAAGTTCGACACACCGGTCCCGACGAAACGCATCAATGGGAATATCTCCGCATCGATCTACGATACGACCGCTTACGACTACACGATAGATTTTGCGGTCCCACAGGAAGCTGCATCCACCTATTACACAAGCTTCAAGCTCAATGACACTCTGGCAAGCTGTCTGCAACTGGTCAATGGAACGAGCAGCATCTCTGTCCGGGATTCATCCGGTAACGATGTGACATCGAAATTCGATCGTTCCATCAGCGCTCAGTCCATACAGCTGAGCCTTCGTAATGTCGGTGACGCTTCGTTCTATGGAAAAAGCTATACCGTCACGCTGAAGTGTAAAAAGAAAAGCGGTCATGACCTGTCCGCCTGGTTCAGCACATCCGGTTCCGGATCTGTCCGCAATACAGCGTCGATAACGACAGATCGAGGGACGAAGACATCGAATGCAGTAACTGTGGGCTTCTATTTCAAGATAACGACATCTGTGACGAACGGGACGATCACGGCAAGCACAGCCTCCCAGCTGCCGAATACGAGCAGGACGATCAGCTACAGCCCTGTGGACAGTGACCACGTATTGGAGAGCGTCACCATCGATGGGAAGGCAGTCGATATCAAGAAATATCCGAAGAGCTATACCTTCAGCGGGATAAAGGAGGACCATACGGTAAGTGTGAAATATAAACGTGTCTACAAGATCGAGACCGGTGCGAGCGGTGGGACGATCACATCCAAGGTGACCGGCATCGACAAGGGAGAAGAGAGAACGATCACATATATAGCGGATAAGGGATACTATCTGCGTAGACTGCGTGTAGACGGAAAGGAAGTAGACGTGAAGCGATACCCTACCTCGTATACCTTCCGTGATATCTCTTCAGACCATGTCATAAAGGCAGAATTCCTGCCGATACCGGAACTGCGGATCACGAAGCGGATCTATGGGGAGGAGATGTATCCAGCGTCGGGAGATCCGACCTTCCTCTTCCATATCGAAGGCACAGACTTCACCGGAGAGAGACAGGAATATACGGAGGTCATCCGATTCACAGCGTCTGACAAGAAAGCGTCCGGAGGCATAGAGAAAA
>NZ_JANGCA010000118.1:0-3954 GCF_024463855.1 Clostridium sp. DFI.1.208
GGAATCCGAAAGCTGATACAGAGCTCTTCCTCTTCACGCCGGACCTGGATCACTGGCGACAGCTGAGTAAGATCGTTGAAGAGGATACCGATGGCAGGAAGACAGCGGTCTATGTCTTTGGTTATGAATCTGTATTGGATCCGGGGCAGACGACAGCAGAGTTGTTCTCCTCTGTAACCTTCTGCAATGCGATCGAAGAACAGGGGCTGGAGGACAGCGAACAGACGATCACCGTCAAGAGTATGGCCATCCAGCAGGAGGAGACCGGAACGATGGAGGAAGCCTATGGAAGCTTCATCAACCAGGAACATGTTACGAAGGAACCTGCACCGCAGATGCCAGAAGATGGAGAAGCAGCTGTGGATGATGGAGGTCACGATGAATGAAGCACAGGAAGAAATGGTTCCTCGTCTTCCTGTTGGCAGGGATCATCCTTATAATGGTCCCCTTCAGTATCGCCTATCTGACGCATGTGGAAACGAGAGAGAACAGGATAACGATTGGACAGAACGATGTCATGATAGAAGAGGATTTCACACCTCCCAAGCAGTGGCAGCCGGAGACGACGTACGAAAAGGACGTGAAGGTCCGCAATACCGGCAGCGTCCCCTGTTATATCCGCGTCTACGCAGCGCTTTCCGATACGGCCATCCCTGCGCATACGGTCTTCGATACGAAGGACTGGACACAGGCCGATGACGGCTACTGGTATCATAACAGCATCGTGGAGCCGGGAGCCGTCACCTCCAGTCTGTTCACGAAGGTGACGATTGGAGACATCGAAACAGAGAGTCAAAAGACATTCAACATCATCATCTATGCGGAATCCGTACAGGCGGAAGGCCATCACAATATCCGGGATGCCTTCGCCGGTATACGGTAAAGGGAGGCAGAAGCATGAAGAAAAGAAGATCACTCATCATAGCTCTTATCGTATTCCTGCTCATCTGCGGACTGATTATGGGGGATTCTCTCTCTTCCCTGTTACGTTCCTTCCGGCAGCGTTTTATCACACAGACGGATACAGTGGAGGTGACATTGGTCGATGACCTGCAGCGCAGTGTGCCGATCGTACCGGGAAGCAGGATCCCCCTGGATATGGATGTGCAGAACCTGGGAGTTGCCTGTCAGGTACGCTTCAAGGTCTGCGTCTATACCGGTGGTGAGTTGCTCCGTGAGCTTACAGAGGCGGAGCTGGAGCTGGCGGATGGCTGGGAACGGAAGAAAGACGGATATCTCTACCATACAGGCATTCTGGAAGAGGATGGCATACTGGAGCTGTATGACGCTGTCATCGCGAGCAGTGACATCATCACGAAAGAAGATCAGACGCTGGTACTGGAGACGACGATCCAGGCCGTACAGAGTGAGCATCTTGAGGTCTCTTCGGATGGCTGGGGAGATACCGAGATCCGACAAACGCTCCGTTCAAGGAATGAGGTGAGATCCGATGCGTAGAAAACTGCTGTTACTGACGATACTGCTGTTGCCCTTCCTCCCTGTAAGGATACAGGCAGAAGGATCAGACAGGTACGACATCCACATCCGGATCACGGAAGCAGGGATACAGAAGACATCGGCAGATGATATCGTGCTGTCACGGATGCTTCCGGGAGATGAACAGACCTATACCCTAAGGGTGGATAACCGAAGCAAGGAGGAACAGGAGCTCTATCTCAAGCTTTGCGCAGGAGAAGGACAGCTTACCGAGATACTGGAGCTGCAGGTGACGCAGGATGGCCACCGCCTCTATGAAGGAACTATGCAGGATGCGCAAAGAGGTATAGCGATGGGGCGCTATACATCACAGGAGATGACGACGATCCGGATCACACTGCGTCTTCCGAAAGAAACAGACAATGCATATTCGATCAGGGAAGCTGCTGTCGATGTCGAGCTCACTGCACTGACGATACAGGAAAGCGTAGCTACAGGAGATCAGACACAGCGGACACTGCTCATATCCAGCATCCTGGCAGTCATCTCCTTCCTGATCATCATCGTAAGAAGGAGGCGAAAAGATCATGAAGAAGCACGGTAGACTACTCATATCGATCCTGTTGCTGTTCCTGCTGATCATCCTTCCCCAGGATGGCCATATCACAGCAGCGACCATCCATGAGGTATCCGGAAGCAGCACCATCATCGATTCCTATTACAGCTTCGCACCGAAGTTCACGCCCGGGGTATCCTGGGCGGAATTCTATGGCTGCAGGAGCTATGATGATAGTGCGCTGTTCCGCAATGAAGGAGCTGCCAGTGGACGACTGCCAACGAACAGTCACCTCGCCCTGTTATCGAGCAATGCGCTCGTGAGAAGTGGCACGATCGGCGTGCGATACAATAACATCGGCCACTATAACGGATCGGCAGTAGATCTAAAGATCATGCTGGTGGACGGAGAGATCCGCACGGCGACTACAACGACGCATCCGGATATTAACATGCCGAGCGTCGCCTTCATGGATAACAGTATCGACATCTACCAGCAATCCTATCAGAGCAGGAATTTCATTTGGCAGTTCACCTTCTATAGGAGAGGAACGAACACACCGATATCAGTACCCTTCCATGCGAATTTCAAAGATATCGATAACACGGAGATCTTAGGTCATGGCTATAGCGGGATCGATGGCGTCTATGTGATGAGCAGAGGCAGTGGCGGTAATCTGAGCTATAACAGTTCTCAGGTGTATGCACCGTCAGAATTGAGTGGAGATGATGACCGACAGAACTGGGCTACATTGATAGGAGTGGCCTCGAGCTTCCGGCTGGGGTATACGAGAAGACTGGATATCGATGTCGAGACATGGGACAAAGGAAGTGATTATCGAACATTCTATCACTGGAAATGGTCCAACGATTCCCTCGTGAAGTTCGATACACCGGTCCCGACGAAACGCATCAATGGCAGCACTTCGGCATCTATTTACAATGATACTGCTTTTAACTATACGATAGACTTTGAGGTACCGCCGGAGGATGCGACAACGTATTACACGAGCTTCAAGCTCAATGATACCCTGGCAAGCTGTCTGCAGCTGGCCAATGGAACAAGCAGCATCACCATCCGAGATTCAGCCGGTAACGATGTGACATCGAAATTCGATCGTACCATCAGCGCTCAGTCCATACAGCTGAGCCTTCGTAATGTCGGTGACACTTCGTTCTATGGAAAAAGCTATACCGTCACGCTGAAGTGTAAAAAGAAAAGCGGTCATGACCTGTCCGCCTGGTTCAGCACATCCGGTTCCGGATCTGTCCGCAATACAGCGTCGATAACGACAGATCGAGGGACGAAGACATCGAATGCAGTAACTGTGGGCTTCTATTTCAAGATAACGACATCTGTGACGAACGGGACGATCACGGCAAGCACAGCCTCCCCGCTGCCGAATACGAGCAGGACGATCAGCTACAGCCCTGTGGACAGTGACCACGTATTGGAGAGCGTCACCATCGATGGGAAGGAAGTCGATATCAAGAAATATCCGAAGAGCTATACCTTCAGCGGGATAAAGGAGGACCATACGGTAAGTGTGAAATATAAACGTGTCTACAAGATCGAGACCGGTGCGAGCGGTGGGACGATCACACCCAAGGTGACCGGCATCGACAAGGGAGAAGATAGAACGATCACGTATACAGCGGATAAGGGGTACTATCTGCGCAGACTGCGTGTAGACGGAAAGGAAGTAGACGTGAAGCGATACCCTACCTCGTATACCTTCCATGATATCTCTTCAGACCATGTCATAAAGGCAGAATTCCTGCCGATACCGGAACTGCGGATCACGAAGCGGATCTATGGGGAAGAAATGTATCCGGCGTCGGGAGATCCGACCTTCCTCTTCCATATCGAAGGCACAGACTTCACCGGAGAGAGACAGGAATATACGGAGGTCATCCGATTCACAGCGTCTGACAAGAAAGCGTCCGGAGGCATAGAGAAAA
>NZ_JANGCA010000119.1:0-3888 GCF_024463855.1 Clostridium sp. DFI.1.208
TCATACTCTGACATTTGCACTGCCTTTTTGAAACCCTATAATACTTTAGAGCACACCTCAATCATCATAAAACCCTACGTTTATTTAGAGCGTTTTTTTTCACAACCCTACGTTAATTTAGAGACCCCATATAACGGGTATCGCCTGTGCTTTTATGTCTTTTTGATCTGCTCATCACTGCTTCCTATATAGGAGCTTATTGTTGTCCAAATTACGAACCGCAGCTGTGCAATTATTTTGCCAGTGTCTTATCAATATCTGCCAGCTCTTCTTCCAACTCACGGATAAATTCCTTTTTATCCTCGATTGCATCTTCCATATCATCAATCGCACGCTGTCCGATCAAGCCGACAATTTCATCCTGCATATGCTTGATCTGTCGCTGCTGATCCAAAATCAGCTCCTGCTTGCGTGCGCGCGCTTCCTGCATTCTCTGACGCCACTGTGCATGACGCTGCTCATTCCAATTGCGCAATCCATCGAAATAGGCATCCATCGCAGCACGGAATTCCTTCCAGATCTCATCTTCCCGTTCCTTACCACAGGAGCCGATGCTTTTCCATTCCTTGCTCAAGTTTTTCATGACATCGGTATGCTCTCTGGTATATTCCTTACGCTGTGCAATTTCCTTTGCCTGCTCTACCAGCTTACGCTTTTCTTCATATTTACCATCCTGCTGTTCATGCAGCTGATCGTAATATTCGCCTCGTCTGTCGTAGAATTTCTGACGGCTTTCATTAAATGCCTTCCACAGGCGATCCTCATGCTCTCTGCCGGCACTTCCTGCCGCCTTCCACTGGTCCATCATCGCACGGAATTTTTCCCCTGTCTTGTTCCATTCTACAGAATTCGCCAGTGCTGCCGCCTGTACTATCAGTGCTTCCTTTACCTCTTTTGCATTGGAGAACTTTGTCTGCAGATTTTCCCAATGCTCATGCTTGCGGTCAAAGAACGTCTGACGAGCCGCATTAAACGCATCCCATAGCTCATCATCTGTTTCCTTTCCTGCACTTCCGGAAGCCTTCCACTGCTGCATCAGCTCATTCATTTCTTCAGTTGCCTGGTTCCAGTCATTGGATGCCGATACCGTACGTGCACGTTCAATCAGCTCCTGCTTAATGGCCTGATTGCTTTGATAGCCTTCTCTTCGTTTTGCATAAAACGCATCCATGTATCCGTCAAATTCCTCCATCAGGGTTTCTTCATAGGCAGAATCCCAATACGGAATCCGTTTCCATTTTCTCTTCAAATCTGAAATTTCACGGAACACCGTATTCCAGTCTGAAGATATTTCAATGCTCTTCGCCTCTTCAATCAACGCTTCTCTGCGCCGAATATCTTCATCATAGTCATTTACTTCAAATTCATCATGATCATTGTACATATGTATTCCTCCAGTTCGGGTGATTCCACCACAATCACCTGTTTCAACTTAAATTCTATCTCAAATACGCTAAAAAGTCATTCATTTCTTCAAGTTTTATGTAGAAATTCCGTTTTTTTCTTACATCCGGTACCTATTCCTCATAGATTTTGCATATTGTCCGGAACCAGTGAAACATTATTTCCCATAGTTTGCGTTATGGGCATGCAGGATAAGCGTACCGCCTGCCTCCTTTGTTCCTCTATTTCATTGCGTTTTTTCACGAAAAAAAAATCACCTGTTTTTTTCACGCTGAAATTTGACACTATAAAAGGCAGTGCATGTTCATACTCTGACATTTGCACTGCCTTTTTGAAACCCTATAATACTTTAGAGCACACCTCAATCATCATAAAACCCTACGTTTATTTAGAGACCCAAGAAAAGTGCTGCTGTCTTCCAAAATACTCCCATATGAAAGTGTCACAGAAATCTCATTTTAAAATGGAGCATGCTGAAAGGACAAAAAGCGTGAGGAAAAGCATAGCAGCCGAAAACGTAGCACAAGCCGTTTGTATGTATCATCTGCAACAGATGGAGTCGAAACAATACAGAGCATTGCAGTTTACGTGCCGGTATCCAGCATATGAAAGAAAGACGAAAATTTTACAGCGTGTTCATCTATAAGCCTAACAGCCTGATTCTTTTTAAAAGCTGCCATTGACCTTATATATCCAAATATATCAATAAATATAGCAAATCAAGGGTATGCTGAAAACATAGAAATTCATAGGCATATGAAAAAAATAAAGACCACCAGCTCGGTGATCCTGTACATATAAAAGAAAATCTTTTTCCCATGGTGAATGCAAGCAACTATTGATGATGCGGCCTGTTTTGCATCTCCTGCTTATTCCTCAGATATGACACGGGAGCATAGATAGCGTACCTTCCCCTGACTGCTCTTCCCATATTCGATTGCCTCCTTCGGACAGGTACAGATACAGGCCATACAGTGCGTACATGCATTTCCCCATACCGGCTTTCCCTGCTTCAGCTGAATATTTCCCATTGGACACACGCGCTCGCAGGTATGACAAGCAATGCAGACATCTGTCGCATAAAATCTTCGTGCATGGACAATGAGGGGATAAAACAGCGGATTGATCAGTGTGCTATTCACCCTATCCCTGATTTGAAGACTGGCATGAGGAAAACATTTTCCTTCCTGAATATATCGGGCTGCCTCTTTCATGGCGGGCTGTGCAGCTGCTATGATCTGCCGTGCCTGCATATCTTCTGGCGCATCATACAGTGCAATGTAATTTTCCGGCATTTTTACCGCAAAGCAGCCCTTATACTCCAGCTGCTTTTCATGACACAGCGCTTCCAGATACGCTCCTGCATTTCCTATGGAGCCTCCGCAGGTCATCACAAAATAAATGCTTTGATTTCCCGTAAGCGTAGTACGGCGCAGCCATTCCTCAACAACACGGGGGATACGCCATGCATAGGTAGGGGTAACGATGACCCATGGACGATGGGAATGCAGAACCTCAAAGGATTTGTGGCGGATACTGTCAAACAGATTTCTGACTTCATCCTGCAGCTCTGCCTTTATGCAGTCTGCCGTATACGCACTGTTCCCTGTACCTGTGAAATATAATATCATATCGCATTCTCCTCCGCTACTTGAATTACGCTGTCATATATGAGATCAACAAGGCTCTTAATCTGTTTCCACCGGGTATTATCTGCACGGATATAGTAATAATTTTTCGTGCCCTCCTTACGCATATCGACGATTCCTGCTTCCTTTAAAATCTGCAGGTGATGGGATACAGAGGGTCTGCTCAGATGAACTTTTTCGGAAATTTCCTGCACACGAATCCCTGTGAGATCACTTTGTATCAGAAGTAGAAGAATGTCCTGCCTTGTTTCATCACCGATTGCCGTAAATGCTGTTCTACAGGTATGAAAGCCTGTTGTTATTGCGTCAATTTGTTTCTGACATTCCTGTTTCATGTAAGCTCCTCCTTATAGCACCGATTGTATGCCTTGCACTGAGCGATTCCTCCCTCAAAACCAGCGGATCACGACCTTCCTTTCGAGTATCAACGGGATTTCTTCGCCATTTGCGGAAATGCTTCCCTTATGACTTCATAGCCCTTTAGCGCTGTTTCCCTCTGCAGCAAATCCCATAGGAAAGGCAGTCGGACACTTTTTTCGTTAACAATCCGTAACCATTATAGCAGAAATGAAGAGAATTGCAGTATCGGTAAAGAAAATCGTTACCAATCACGAACAGCGGTTGGAAAATCTTGCAAAAACTTGTATCCAGAACACGTCCTCCTATGCGGCATCGAATATATGAAAAAAACTCCCGAGCCCCTAAAAGGGCGCTTTAAATTTGTGTGTGGTTGTGGCATACCTTTAAACTTGTGTGTTGCCATTTTTTGACTTATCTAACAAACTGTGTGGATACCCTTTCACTTTTTGTGTGGGTGTCCTTTTCTTATATAAAA
>NZ_JANGCA010000012.1:0-116023 GCF_024463855.1 Clostridium sp. DFI.1.208
GTCATCAAAAAATTCAATATATCCTTCAAAATATACAAAAAAAGACAATTTCATTTCGAAAATTGCCTATATACAATAAAAAGCCTATGTCCTTACGAAAAGGTATAGGCTTTTGTCAACAATCTGAGGTGGTTTTTTAAATAACCACCTACTATTTACAAAGGTATACGTATTGATACGGATTGAGGTGATAGGGGAAAAATCAGAGGTTAAGAAGAACATTTCATGATTGAGATATGAAGGAGGGAATTTAACAATGAAAAAGTTTATAACAGCTCTGGCATCGCTCGCATTGATGCTTGGATGTTTAACGCCTACTCAGCTGCTCGCAGCTGATTCAAAATCGGAAGACAAGTTAACTGAGAATACAGTAAGTGGAAAACGCTATGTATTTGCAAATGGAAACGATGTCGTTATCGAGCAGGATACAGATGGCAATACCTACGCAGCTTTAAAAAACGATAAGAATAAACGCATCGTTGTAGACAAGGATACCTTTCTGTTCGCAGGAGCAGAGGAAAATGGCAGCTATGATGAGGTAACCATTGAAATGAAGAGTGGCGTCATTGGTACAATCATCGGTTCAAATAAGGGACCGGGAAGTATTGGTACCTCCAATATTATTATTGACAATGGAACAATTGGCATGGCAATTGGAAATCAGGGGGCAAAGGCAAAGGATATAGTCTCCGGTGGTGGGGCTGCATCGTATGAAAAAAGAAAAGAGCATACCGTTCATACAGTAAATATTACGATGAATGGCGGCTCTGCTCAGGCGCTTGTTCCTGGCAGCTATGGCAATACCTATGTAGAGAATGCGAATGTTACGGTAAATGGAGGTGCAATTGCAGCTACTACATCTCCGATGCAGGCTGGTGTTTTGGGTGGAACGAATGGAGAAATTGGTCAGCTGACAATCAATTTTAATGGAGGAACCACCAAAGATATTGCTCTTATGCAGAGAACGATGGTTACAGGAAAAGCAACCGTGAATGTCAATGGCGGCGTTGTTGGCAATATTTATGCAGGCTCCTACTATGATGACAATGATAACGCATTAGGAACCGCAAATTGGAATAACTGGGGTGCAGGAGATGTGAATTACGGGCAGGCTGCAGCAATTGATGTTAATATCGGAAGTAATGCAGCGTATGACAATATATTCTCCGGATTTCAATATGTTGATAAGAGTGTTTTCGTAAACAAATATAAGAACTGGATTTCTACCTTGGATGGCTCTGAGTCTGCATCACTTACCATTCATATGAATGCGGAGCCTTCATTGGAAAGAGGTGCGACTACACAGAAAGCAACCAGTGTATTTGATTTACAGGGTGATTTTATCCGGATCCCTGTTACCTCCGTTCATATGGATAAAACAGAGCTGAAGCTACAGACTGGTGAAGCAGCAACCTTACATGCCGAAGCTGCTCCAAGCCTTGCAAAAGATAAGAATCTTGTTTGGACATCCAGTGATCCTACGATTGCTACATTTGATGGGGATACAAATAGGGTTTTAGCGCTACGTCCGGGAACAGCGGTGATAACAGCAGCTGCTGGAAATGTGAGTGCAAGCTGTACAGTTACAGTGGATGAAGTGACAGCGGTGATACCGCCGCTCGATACAACAAAGCCTGCGGAAAGGGTAGAAGCTGGACTGAATGATAAAACTGTTATAGAAAAGCTCAATAAAAGTATTGATGTGCTTGCAGAAAGCATTTTGGCAGGAAGAGAAACTTCAATGGTAAGCGAAGAAACAGCTGCTAAAATTAAAAAAGGGCTGGAGGATGGAAAAGCGTTAACGGTTGAGGTTGTATCCCAACGCACAGAAGCATCTGAAATCAGTAAGGAGGAAGCTTCACAGATTGGTGATACGCTAGAACAGCTTTCTGCCAAAAATAATTCCAGCACGGGAATCGCTCAATATCTTGACCTACGGATTGTACTGAAGGTTGGCGGAGCTGTTGTTGGAAATATGCAGGAAGCATCCTCACCACTGGTGTATTCAATTATACTTCCAGAGAATCTGATGAAGGAGGGAAGAATTTTCCATGTTGTCCGCATACATAATGGAAAAGCAGAAATTCTAACTACAAAGCAGAATGAGCATATTTTAAATTTTGAAACCGATAAATTTTCAACCTATGCTGTTATATACGAGGATAAAAAGGCGGATAACGGTGGTACTACCACAAATCCGACACCGGATACCACAATCTATGATGTCGTTTTCGTTGATCACACCGGCGCTGTTTTGAAAGTAGATAAAGTAGAGGCTGGTGCTTCAGCAACTGCTCCACAGGCCCCTGAGCTTGAAAATTATCGCTTTGTAAAATGGGATACAGATTTCACAAAGGTAAGTAAAAATCTTCTTGTAAAACCGATTTATGAAAAAATAACAGAGGATGCAGTAAATACTACTCCAACAGAAGGGGAAAAGGACGATAAGGAGCATAGCTCTCCAGATACCGGTGATACTACCGCAGCAGGCTTATTTTCTGCATTTGCTTTGCTTGGTCTTGTATCCATGGCTATTGTTGTAACAGTTCGTAAAAAAAGCAGCTTGCATAAGTAAGCGGCTATGAATTGAAAAGAAGACGGATTCCGTCTTCTTTTGCGTTGCGGTGGACAATAAAAATAAGGCTGGTATTCAATACGGAGAAGGTGTGCAAGGATAATCTTACGAAGGAATAAGGCTGTAGAGGCTTTTTAAATACTTATCATGCTCTTTCAGTATATAGAGTAGTCTGCTTTCTTTCCTTAATGCATGATAAAAATACAGTAGAGATAGAATCGTGTTTATTTGCAAAACTGTTCTTACAGGCAGTGTACGAGAAGGTTATATACGTGTTAAAACACAGTTGACGATGATTTCCGCATCCGCTATAATCAAACCATACAGAAGGCAGGCAAATCATAATGGCATAGCCAATAAAAGCCAACGATTCTTTGGTTTCTTCTCATCACAGCACTATTTGTTTGATCAGACTTTATCATTGGCGCTTGATGTAAGTGTGCAGGTGTTATGAAGACAATACAGCTCAATACTATGAGGAGGGAATAACGATGTATAATTTAGAAAAAAAGGTCATTCTGATCGATGTGGATGGAACGCTGGTGGATTATGAAAATCATCTGCCGCCTTCTGCAGTCGAAGCGATACGTATGGCCAGAGCGCAAGGACATCTGGTTTACATCTGTACCGGTAGAAGCCGCAGTGAGGTATATGATGAAATATGGAATATCGGTCTGGATGGGATGATTGGCGCAAATGGCGGATATATCGAGCATCATGGAGACATATTATTTCATGCACATTTAAAAAAAGAACAATGCAGTGCAATCGTAGACTGGCTGCATAGCCGTAATCTGGAATTTTATCTGGAAAGCAATACGGGGCTGTACGCAAGTGAACATTTTGAAGAAGCAGGAGAACCTGTCATGCAGAAATACATGCAGCGCAAGGGGAAAGCGCAGGAGAATATCCATATACGTACACAGTTTCCGAATATGGTGTTTGGAGAAAATCTGTATCGAAAGGATGTTAATAAAATCAGCTTTATTTTAAATTCCTATGCGGATGTGACTGCCGCAAGGCAATACTTTCCGGATTTAAAAATCAGTACCTGGGGTGGTAAGGGGGAAACAGCTCTTTTTGGTGATATTGGAATACAGGATATTGACAAGGCGACAGCGATCTCTCTTCTGCTGAATTATCTTCATATGGAGCAAAAGGATACGATTGCTTTTGGGGATGCGGCAGTGGATATTCCTATGCTGGAATATTGTGCGCTGGGAATCGCTATGGATAGTGGAGGTAAGGAAATCAAAGCTATGGCGGATGATATCACTGCTGCCGTGGATCAGGATGGACTATATAAGGCATTTTTGAAATACAAATTGCTTTGATGCGCTTGCAATTCCGATATTGCATCACAAGGCAAACGCGATATGCTAGCGCAGTAAGAATGAGAAGCAGCAGATTTATCATTTTCCGAATCGTTGATTACAAGGCCGTAAGCCTATAGTGTAGGATTCTTGGGATGCAGGAAGCGCATGTGACACCGCGTGAAATAATTCCATACTGTCTTGCAGCCCTGAGAAATACACGAAGCGAAAAGCTTCAGATGGAAGAAGGAGTGGGAAGAATGGAACTTACCTATAGAAAAGCAACAACGGATGATGCGGAGTTACTGCTGGATATTTATAATGCTTCGTTCTATGATGATTACATACGATATGGAGAATGTCCCGGTTACGGGAAAACTAAGGCGGAAATGGAGGCAGCTATCGAAACCTCTAGCAAATATATCGTGTTGTATGATACGGATTTTGTCGGAGTAATTTCTGTGATTGAAAAGGAAAAAGAAATGTATGAGCTTAACTGTCTATGTGTACTTCCAGCATATCAGGGAATGGGAATCGGCACGCAGGCATTTCAATATATGCTAACAGTTTGTCCCAACTGGAAACAAATTACGCTCGTCACTCCTGCTGACAAAGAACAGAATATCAACTTCTATACAAAGAAATGCGGGTTTCATCTGGGCAGAAAAACGATGGATGGTAATGTGGAAATTGTAAGCTTTTATAGGAATCGATTTACTGACTCTTGAGGGCTTCCTATTTCTGTGTGACGATTTGCCGGGATTTGGACCTTTTCATGACAGTGTGGGCAAATGCATTGACAGCACTCCTTTACAAGCATATACTGTTATTAGTTAGATAGAGATAACTTTTAACACCTAAGGAGAAGTCACAAATGAAGCTTGTATTGATTCGTCACGGAGAGAGTGAATGGAATAAATTAAACCTGTTTACCGGATGGACAGATGTTGATCTGAGTGAAAAAGGACATGAAGAAGCCAAGGCGGCAGGAAGAGTGCTGAAGCAGGAAGGATTGGATTTTGATATCTGCTATACTTCCTATTTAAAAAGAGCGGTGCATACGCTGGATCACATTCTGGATGAAATGGATCGCACCTGGCTTCCAGTTGTGAAGTCATGGAAGCTGAATGAGCGTCACTATGGAGCTTTGCAGGGCTTGAATAAAGCGGAAACCGCTGAAAAATACGGAGAAGAGCAGGTCAGGGAGTGGCGGCGCTCCTACGATATCCTCCCACCGGCATTGAACCCAAACGATGCGCGGAGTGCTGTTGCACAGATAATGTATCGGGATGTGGATCCGGATGAGCTGCCGAGCTGTGAGAGCTTGGAAACGACGGTTGCACGGGTGGTACCGTATTTCAACAAGGTCATCAAAAAGGATATGATGGCAGGGAAACGCGTCATCATTGCGGCACATGGAAATTCTCTGCGTGCATTGGTGAAATATTTTGATAAGCTCAGTGAGGAGGATATCGTGAATGTGAATATTCCAACGGGCATTCCGCTGCTATACGAATTCGATGCACAGGGCAATCCTTTGCACCATAGATATCTTGGTGATCCGCAGCTTTTGAAGCAGAAAATGGAGGCTGTTGCCAATCAGGGAAAAAAAGCAATCGGCGTGTAAAGGAAAACGGTTTGATCCTATGCATCGGAAAACAGGGCATTTCGCTTTATATACCATGGAACATAAAATCGCTCAATTCCAACGGATGTCTTCTTTTTACAATTCCTATTGACGGCCCTCTGGTATAATGGCTGTATTCACAGGGAGGCAGCGATATGAAATACATGGGAAGCTTATATGCAGTAGATGATAAAGAACGCACGATTGCTTTTTATAAGGAGGTGTGCGGTCTTCGCGTGATACAGGATTTTGGTACAAATTTCACGATGACAGGAGGTATATCCTTTCAGATAAGAGAAAGCTGGGCGGATTTTCTGGAGAAGGAGCCTATGGATGTTCATTACGGCGGCAATGATGCGGAGCTGTATTTGGAATGTGAGGATCTGGACGCTTTTGTAAAGCTGTTAAACAGTCGTACGGATATCGTGCAGCTTCATCCGGTAAAGGAGCATGACTGGGGACAAAGAGGCATTCGTTTTTACGATCCGGACATGCACATCATCGAGGTCAGTGAACCACTGCCTGTTGTCGTCAGCCGCTTCACACAGCAGGGGATGAGCCTTTCACAGATTTCTGAGAAAATGGGATTGTCTGAACGCATGGTGAACCGTATGCTGAAAAGGAACGAAAAAAATTTATAGTACAAGGGCTGTCCTGCGGCAGTCTTTTTTACATAAGAAAAACAAAGCTCGTCCGAAGGTTCAGGCTTGCGTATTTTGTATAATCGCATCAACTTCGTCTCGTGTATCAGCTTTTTATTGACCTCCCTGCGCCTGTGCTATGGGGTACGCACTGCGGGCGAGGTATCATGAAAAAAGATAGATATAGGCGAGCGATGACGTTAAAAATACTAGTAGGAAATAGCACGCTGTGATTTGACAGCGCTGGACTATGTGCATACGCAGTAAGGGATACAGCACGGGAAACAGCAGGTGCATCTTCCTTATATTATATGCAAATATAAGCAAAGCAGGATGGAACATCATGCATATTCGGGGATTCCTTGTCACAATAAAGGAGGACAAGGTATGCGCCCTGTGTGCATCGTAAAGCCTTCCTGTGGAAGCTGTCCTGTTTGCGAATTGCAGGTAACCAGAAATGCAGGAAATAAAATACAGGACAACGGGAATAGCTGTATGAAAAGGGATATATGAACGTCATATACATAGGGTGACAAGTGCATGAGGATAGCATGATCGTACAAGGGATTGGCAGGTTCAAAGAAATAAAGCGAGAAAACAAAAAAGCCGATGCTGCAGGTATATCACCTGCCGTATTGGCTTTTTCATTCCCTCTGTTACGTATTCACAGGAATTCACGCGGTAGATTGCGGACTTGTTATCTGGCTAGAATATGCTTTTCCAGATACCAGGCCACACCGTCCTCCTCATTGGAAATTGTCTGGGCGTCCGCATGGGCAAAGGTATCCATGGTCCCGTTGCTCATCCATACGCCGTGTCCGACTTCCTTCAACATCTCGTTGTCATTGCTCGTATCACCAAAGGCGAGCACCTCATCCATCGCGATACCAATATCCGCACACAGGTGTCGAAGCCCGCTTGCCTTATTCACCCGCTTATCCACAAACTCAAACAGGGTAGGATCGGAACGAAAGGCTGCACAGGTCGTAAGATTCAGCTTTTTTGCACGCTGCTCTACCATATCCATATCCTTCGGCTGACATTCTACAATCAGCTTTTGTCTTGGTCGGTCACAGAGCGCATACAAATCTGTGATCTGTTCATCCTCATGATACAGAGCAGCCTTGGCACGGGTTGCCGCAGTTCCCGTATTCACATAGCGCTTTTCCTTTTCAAAGATCCAGAAGCGCACGGGCATATCCTGATATTGATCCATGATATGCTTCAGCAGCTCTCCGTCTATGGTATAAAAGTTCTTCTGCGTATCCTTTGCTTTATCATAAATGCATCCGCCATTCATACCGAGTACATAATCCACGAGCTCCTCCATTTCCCATTGCTTTATGAGGGAGAGAATCGGATACAGCGGTCTTCCACTGGCGATTGCAAAGGACATTCCCTGTTTCCTTGCCTTGCGGATTGCTTCCTTATTTATACTGCTTACAAATTTTTGCTCGTTTAACAGCGTCCCATCTAAATCACTTACCATTAGCTTATATTTCATATCATCACCTGCGGGAATCATACCATAAAATAAGAAGCAGGAAAAGATGACAAAGCAGCTCTATTGTTATATCCGCCTGAAGGGCAGCGCGTTCTTTGTTATGTTTGGTTGACAAAATGCTGTCTTGCGTTGATAGCATTTCCTTCTGCATTCCTGTATAGTATAGGTATATGATGAGGTGATGAGGATGAAGGATATCGTGATAACACATGCCACACAGGGAAATCTGAAAAATGTCAGTGTATGTATACCGCATGGGAAGCTGACAGGAGTCATCGGTGTTTCCGGTTCAGGAAAATCAACACTCGTAATCGATGTTTTGTATCAGGAATGTCAGCGGCAGTATCTGGAGGCGATTTCCTATCAGGGAATTGCTAAGCCAAGGGTGGAATCCATACAGCATGCGGCTGCGGCAATCGTGATATCTCAGGATTATAAAAATATGAATCCAAGATCCTCTCTTGGTACCATGACGGATATGTATACAGATCTTCGTATGCTGTTTGAAAAGCTGTCTGTCTATCCATGTCCCTGCTGTCACATGCCTGTCCATGCGCCTATGCTCAGCGAGGAGCTGGTTAAGGAGCATGAGGAATATAGTGTTTATACCATATGTCCACATTGTAAAAAACGCTTTGAAAAGCTGACGCGAACACATTTTTCATTTAATACCGCAAGAGGAGCCTGTCCCCACTGTGAGGGGATGGGGACGGTTTTTGCGCTGGATATGAACCGCCTGATACAGCCGCAGCTGTCGCTGCAGGAAGGAGCGATAACCCTGTGGCAGCACCGATATCTGGACTATCGCCTGCAGCTGCTTGCGAAGGTGCTGCAGCCGGTTTCCCTTTCTGTCCGACCGGATGTACCATTTGCTTCGCTGCATCCGGATGTGCAGAAAATATTGATACATGGCAGTGCAGCGGTAAAGGAGCGCTATCCAAGCCTTGCGGAATTTGAAGGAGCCGTTCCAAATTTCTGGCGGAGATACAAGGAATCGGAGGGAAGCTTTTCGGGAAAGCGTCTTCTTGTGTCAAAGGAATGCCCGCATTGTCACGGAGAGCGTCTGCAGAAACGAAGCAGAGAGGCTGTCCTCTGTGGGAAAACACTGCCGCAGCTGGCACAGCTGTCCCTGCAGGAGCTGCTGGATTGGGTGGAAGTCTTCTTTACAGAGCAAAAGCAGCTATCGCAGGATGCGCAATCCTATCTGCTGGATTTGAAAACGAAGTGCTCCCGATTGCTTCGCATCGGACTGGGCTATCTGCATCTGGATCGTACGATGATGAGCTTATCCGGTGGAGAAAAGCAGCGTGTTCGTCTGGCAGCGAGTCTGGACAGCTCTCTGACGGGGATGATCTATATACTGGATGAGCCGACACTCGGTTTGCATCCCAGAGATAACGAGGGAATCATTACAGTTATGAAGCAGCTGCGTGATCAGGGCAATACGGTCATCGTTATCGAGCATGATAAACATGTGATTCAGGCATGCGACTATCTGCTTGAGGTAGGCCCCGGCGCTGGGATGCTTGGCGGGGAGATATTGTGCTCGGGAAGCATGACAGAAGTATTGAAAAATCCCAAATCCCTGTATGCAGCGGCCTTGCGGCGACGACATGGGAAGCTACCTCATACAATATCCAGTATCCAGACCTTTGGTATCCGGCATGCCAGTATGCATAATCTGAAAAATCAGAATGCCGTCTTTTTAAAGCAGGCGGTAAATGCTGTCAGCGGGGTATCCGGCTCAGGGAAGAGCACACTGCTGTTTGATTGCCTGTTGCAGGATGATACCAATATGCAATGCAACGATATGCAGCGCTTTGGATTTGAAGGCATTCAGGATATTGTAATGGTACAGCAGCAGCCGTTGCACACTATGAAGCGCTCTGTGGTCGCCACATTTACGGACGTCTGGGATGAAATACGAAGGCTGTTTGCTAAAACTGAAGACAGTAAACAGCTGCATCTGCAGGCGCAGGATTTCTCCTTCAATAAGGGAAGCGGCCGCTGTCCGCGCTGTGAGGGATTAGGAACAATTACCAGCAGCATGCTGTTTTTTGAGGATGTTGAGCTGCCCTGTCCAATTTGTAATGGCAGGCGATTTCAGGATTCTGTTTTACAGGTACGCGTACAGGGGCAGACGGTGGATGACATTCTCTGTATGCCGGTAGCTCAGGCGGCAGTTCTGTTTCAAGAGCATCATAAGCTGACCAGAATTTTGACACTGCTTCAGGAAATCGGTCTGGGTCATCTGTGTTTGGGACAGCGGCTAACAACCTTGTCAACCGGCGAACAGATGCGGCTGAAGCTGGCAAGGGAGCTGCTGCGCAATACAAAGGCAGAGGCTCTTTATGTGCTGGATGAACCTACGGCGGGACTGCACCCGCAGGATGTGGAGCAGCTTATGATGATATTGCGGAAAATGGCAGCGGAAAAGAATACCATAATCGTAATTGAACATGATTTGCAGGTGCTGCGTCAGGCGGACTGGATCGTTGATCTGGGAGTCGGAGGAGGCGCTGCCGGTGGAGAGGTATTATGCTGCGGTCCTGTGAAGGATATCATTTCCTGCACACGCTCAATAACCGGGAAATATTTGAAAAAGGAGATGGAAGTATATGGAGATGTCTGAGAAGCTATATCAGCTGCGCAAAGAAAGAGGCTGGTCACAGGAAGAAGTGGCAGTTGAGCTACAAGTGAGCCGGCAGACGGTTTCAAAATGGGAGAGCGGCGCGACGATGCCAGATACAAAACGGTTAAAACAGTTAAGCGATCTTTATGGTATTGGTGTGGAGAGTCTGCTGAAAGGAAGCGCGCTGCCAAATGCACAGCAGCCCTTTGATACTGCCAGTGACCTAATTGACTGGACATCTGCATGGGCAAAGAAATATCCTATCCTACAGGAATATAAAACGATGGAGGATATACATAAGCATCAGGAAAAAATAGATATATGGTTTCAGCGCTTCCAACAAGTATATGGTACGAATGATCTGGACACCTTTCTAATATTAAAGGATATGCTGTATCAGAGTTATCTTAAAAGAAATGAAAAAAATAAAGCTGATAGGGAATAGAAGCCTTTACTTCTTTGAGCTTGTTAGGAATACATTTACATGCTGATGCATCTTTTGCTTTCCATGCTGGTGTATCCTATTCATTTTTGTAGAGGGTACCGCAAAGCAGCTGTTTATGGAGCACTATGAAAATCTTGAAAAATTATCCAAAATAGAAAAATACCGCCAGCGGAATCCCTCTACCTACTATGAAACAGAATGGAGTAAGGTATTGCTGCATAGAAATCATGAGGAAGACAAGGAAGTCTGAGCTTTTACACATCGTCTTTTATTCTTCCGGCAGAGGTTGTGTGCAATGTATGTTCGGCTGCTTTCACGAAGGAATTCTAAAACAGCATTCCCTACTTATGAAAGGCTCCTGTATCCTTCAAGTACATATGCAGAGCCGCTTCTATAAGCTACTGTTTGGATTTCATAAAGATAGGTATATATTTCGTAAATATGATATATATGGAAGGAAGAGCTTCTGCAATCGCTGTTATACTGATACAGGGTGATGGCAATGAAACAGGGTAAAATGAAAATATTCTTCGGATATTGTGCAGGTGTGGGAAAAACCTATGCCATGCTGGAAGCTGCCCATGAGCGGAGACGGGAAGGCATGGATGTGGTTATCGGCTACATCGAAAAGCATGATCGATCAGATACGATTGCATTGATGCAGGGACTGGAGTGTATACCGTTAAAAGCGATTATGTATCATGGTATTACACTGGAGGAATTTGATTTGGATCAGGCATTGCAGCGACATCCGCAGCTGATACTGGTAGATGAGCTTGCGCATACCAATGCACATGAATCGCGGCACCCTAAGCGCTATAGTGATATTCAGGAGCTGCTGCATGCGGGAATCGATGTGTATACGACTGTGAATGTACAGCATTTGGAAAGTCTGCAGGATGTGGTTGCAGGTATTACGAGAGTGCAGGTACAGGAGCGTATTCCGGATGCTGTATTTGATGAAGCAGATCAGGTGGAGCTGGTGGATATAGAACCGGATGAGCTGCTTGAACGTCTGAAAAGAGGGAAAATCTATCATAAGACCGCCGCACAGAAGGCGATGCATAATTTTTTTGTGAGAGATAATCTCATCGCACTGCGTGAAATAGCCTTGCGTCGTTGTGCGGATCGGGTAAATATGCGCGTCAGCCTGAAGGATCGCAAGTCCACACGGGAGCATATCCTTCTCTGTCTGAGCCCGTCCCGCAGCAATGCGCTGGTTATTCGTACCGCTGCACGCATGGCAAGTGCTTTTTTCGCAGAGTTCACGGCACTGTATGTAGAAAATGTAAACGAGGAGCCGCTTTGTCGTGAGGATTTGGAACAGCTGGAACAAAACCGACGTCTTGCGCAGCATTTTCATGCGAATATCGTATCTGTGGCAGGAGAGAATATTGCACAGCAGATCAGTGAATATGCCAAAATCAGCGGTGTTTCCAAGATTGTTATCGGCCGTACCTCTCCCCGTCCGCACTTCCGTGCAAAAACACTGATCGATCAGCTCACTCTGCTGGCTCCCGATCTTGATATCTATATCATTCCGGACGCTAATGTGAAGCCTGTGAAAAAGAAAAGGCGAAGGCGGATACAGCCCCATGTATTCCATCATCGTGACTTCATGCTTGCAGTATTCTTGTTTCTGGGAGCGACCGGAATCAATTTGCTCATGTATCATTTTCAGCTGCCGGAAGCAAATATCATCATGGTATATCTTTTGGCAATCGTTTTGATTTCCTATAGCACCAGCTCCCGCGTTTATGGATTGAGTGTTTCTCTGCTGATTGTCGCCGTATTCAATTTCTTTTTTACAGCACCCCGCTTTTCCATGGAGGCATACGATCCTGCATATGCAATGACCTTTGCCGTCCTGTTTATCGTTTCCTTTATCATCAGTACCCTGACCCGAACAATGCGCATGCAGCTTAAGGTAAATGCCATGCAGGCACATCGCATGGAGCTGTTGCTGGAAACCTCACAGCAGCTGCAGCTGGCAGAGAACATGGCACAGCTGGGTGAGGAGGCAGTCCGACAGCTGTATAAGCTGCTGAACCGTACCATCATCATATACAGTGTAAGGAATAAAACCCTACAGGAGCCAATCATTTATCATGAGCATTTAAGTGAGGAAGAGGAACAGAAATATCTTACGGATAACGAGCGTGCTGTTGCACAATGGGTGTTAAAAAACAATCGCAAGGCCGGGGTTTCAACCAGTACGCTGCCCTATGCAAAGGCCCTGTATTATTCCATCCGAAAGAGGGAACAGGTCTATGCTGTTATTGGAATAGCTCTGCAGCAAAAGGAGGTATTGTCACCGTTTGAGCGCAGTATGCTGGCAACCATGCTGAATGAGATTGCTTTGGCAATGGATTCTATGCGCAAGCAGAATCGCAGAAGTACGAATCATTAAGAGCTATATGGAACAACAGGGCAAAGAATATCTGTTATCGGCTCCTTGCTTTCGGAAGGAAAGGGGAGGCTTACAATAGACCTCCTTTTTATATCCGGGCTTTGCATAAGCCCTGTGCAATCCATGCTATGAACTTACGGGAAAGCATGGAAAAGGCATGACGCAGCTTACCTGGGATGATATAATAGGCATAGAATGCTTGCAATACATACTGTGGATTGCCGGTATATTACATAGGAGGCGGTAGCTGTACATGCATCCGTGTTGCCACCGCTGCGCATAATAAGAGGATGCAGTATACTTTACAGCAAGAGGGTTTCAACCTTGCGGTGTGATTTCTTAAATAGTCCCAAGCTTGCCTATAAGCTAATGCTTTCGGAAGAACGGATGTTTTTAACATAATTGTATGAAACTGAGCAGAGAGTGCAGTATACAGAAGGGATGAGAAAGCATGCGGAAAAATTCAGAAGCTCTGTGCCTGCATTCGGGTGTGCTGGGCGCTGTATGAATCCGAATTTAAGGATATCCGCCCTATCGTGTGAGCGGGTACACAAAAGCTTACAAGCAATGGGGTTCTGTGGAGAAAATCGCGAAGAAGCGTAAGGCAGGGTGAAGGAAATTGAAAGAGAATTCGTTACGTATGGTTTTGAAAAAAAGGGCAAGACAGCTGAAGCAGGATTTGCCGATTATTTATCTGGTATGGAAGGATAGGGATACGCCGATGTTAGCGAAGGTGCTTGCGGCTATGACGGCAGTATATGCACTTTCACCGATTGATTTGATTCCTGATTTTATACCGGTGCTCGGCTTGCTGGATGATGTGATTTTGTTACCGGCGCTGATTGTATTGACGTGTAAACTGATTCCTGATGAAATCTGGAAGCGAAATCGCCGGCAATGCGAAGAAAACCAGGAGAAGAAGCAAAAGAAATGGTATTATGCGGTTCCGATTGTCGTTATATGGCTGCTGATTATCTGCCTCATTGTTAAAGCGGTGTTGTAGGGATAGCTTCTGGATTGGATATAGAAAAATTGCGGATACCTGAGAAATGAAAAAGGAGAATGAAGGATGTACAGTGGTTTTGAGGATACACAGGAAGCGGTGATTAACCCGTGGGATATTGTAAAAAGAAGAGAGGATTGTCCAAAGGTTGCTGTGACCTGCTTTGCACATAATCTGATTGCATATGCAACTGAAAAATATCAAGCGCAGGTTTATGACTATTTGCATACAACAAACGGTGATAAGCCTATTTAACAGGCAGCAGCTCATATTTATATAGAATACAGGAAAACACGTATAAATGATACAGATTCCGGATTAAGAATAGTATGAGAAAAAAGGCTGGTCATTTTTACAATTCATGAAAGATGTTACAGAAAACTTTGTGATTCAGGAAGACAGAGCATGGAAACCTTTACCAAAAAGTGTTATAATGAAGCACATAAGGAGTGTGAATCATTATGAAGATTGGAATCCCTAAAGAAATAAAAAACAACGAAAATCGTGTATCCTGTACACCTGCTGGTGTATTTGCATTATGCAAGGCGGGACATGAAGTTTATGTGGAAACAAATGCCGGAGCAGGAAGCGGTTTTCCGGATAAGGAATATGAAGAAGCCGGTGCACAGATCAAAGCGGCCGATGAAGTATTTGCTTTGGCTGATCTGATTGTGAAGGTCAAGGAATATCTGCCACAGGAATATCATTATCTGCGTGAGGATCAGATGGTTTTCACGTATCTGCATATCGCAAATGATGAAGCCTTTGCGAATGCATTGCTGGAATCAAAGACAACCTCCATTGCCTATGAAACAGTACGTGACAGAAAAGGCGGACTTCCACTGCTGACACCGATGAGCGAGGTTGCGGGACGCATGGCTGTTCAGGTCGGAGCAACGATGCTGCAGAAAAACAATGGTGGACGCGGCTTGCTGCTGGGGGGAGTTCCCGGTGTGTTCCCGGCAGAGGTTGTGGTGATCGGCGGAGGTACTGTTGGTCTGAATGCGGCAAAAATTGCCTGCGGCTTAGGTGCAATCGTAACAATATTCGATATCAGTGCAGAGCGTATGGGCTATATCGATGATATTTCCGGAGGAACGATTCATACAGCCTACAACAATGAATATAATCTGCGCAGAGCGCTGCGTACAGCGGATCTCGTTATCGGAGCAGTGCTTGTGCCTGGCGCAAAGGCACCGAAAATCGTAACTGAGGATATGGTCAAAACAATGAAGCCGGGAAGTGCGATTGTCGATGTGGCGATTGATCAGGGTGGCTGTATTGAAACAAGTGATCATATCACAACACATGATGATCCGTATTTTGAACGCCATGGTGTTATGCATTATTCTGTAGCTAATATGCCGGGGGCGGTACCTCGTACCTCAACGATGGCGCTTTCCAATGCTACGCTTCCATATATCTTAAAGCTGGCGGAAAAGGGAATGGATGCTTTGAAGGAGGATGCAGGCTTTTTAGCAGGATTGAACACATGCCAAGGGCATATCACCTATCAGGGAGTCAGCGATGCCCTGCGATTGCCGTTTACTGATCCCAAGGAGCTGCTGTAGGCCCTGCAAGCGATAAAAAAGCATTCCCGATATTGCTGAAACGGTTGTAATAGTATATCGTAGCTTCACAAATAGCAGATAGTATAAAATAGGAGAATTCAACTCTGAGCATAGAATTGAAATTCTCCTTTTTTGTGGAACTATGACAGGAATAGAGGAAGGTTTTATAAGTCTTCACTTTATGCTGTAAAAGGAATACAGACATATATTTCGTGAAATCCTTCAAAGGTCAGTATAATCAAACAGAGGAAGAATTTCAGATAATATCCATTTTCTGCATACTTTGATTACAACGGTAGCGTGAGGAGCGCTGCTGCATAAAGGCGCTTATCAACTCTACGCAGCCGCCGCTTTCATTAGATTCATGAGAATCTGATCTGTATACGCGCGTATAACCTCCTGCTCCACCTGCTGAATTTTATCCAGCTGTATATTGGCGGGATTCCCGCAATAGCCAAGCGGTGTCAGCTGCTTGGCACTGCTTCCTCCCTGAATCCACTGCTTCATATCACACAGTTTCAGCTGTGTCGGCTGCAAGGCCTTTGCACATTCCATATCCACAAGCTGCTCATATTGCAAAGCCATCCAGCTGGTTTCCATTGCTCCTGCATGGATATCGATGCAGGAGGTTTCGATCGCTATCGTATCTGGTGACAGAGAAACCGGTATCAGACAGTCTGGAAGAGGAGCATAGCCAAGCTGCTGAAAGATGCTTTGATCGGCGAGGTATGCAACCGGACTGCTTTTTGAATGCAGCTCGATAACCGTCTCTGCCAGCATCCTCATATGACGGAAATCGCCATGAAAGCTAACAAGAAAAATATGTTGAAAGCCCCAGCTGTCCAAATTCTCAATGATTTCCTTTAACAGAGCTTGAGCGGTTTCCTTGCGAATGCTAAAGCTTCCGGTAAAGCCATCCGTTATGCTGTTGATGCCCCAGTAAAACGGTGGTGCAATCACAGTGCTTTTCCCCTGCTGCTGCAGCTCATCTCTGATTTTTCGGCATACGACCCCGGTCAGGTACATATCAGTTCCCGTGCATAAATGCGGACCGTGTTCCTCGATTACGGATACAGGCAGTAAAACGGCTGCCTGCTGCTGTATGGCTGCCTCAATCTGGGGATAGCTCATTTCTGCCATAGTTCCTTTAAATACGGACGTATTCATATTCATATTCCTCCTTGTATAGCAGCAGTATAAACGTTGCCCCAGGGGAAAGGTCAAGTGCTCAGGAGCAGATTTTAAATTGATATTCGCTGATGTAATTCTCTTCACTGTTGGTAACTGCCTCATTTATATAATAGATGATAAAGACATCCTCCTGTGTTTGCAGACATCTGTTTGTAAGCTCCTGTCGTAAGCATTGCAGCTGGAAGCCAAGATTGGCATAGGAGCCTTTGACGGTGAAGCAGGCATAATCTCCCGCAGGAAGAAGATAATCACAGGGGGAGCGCAGTGTACACTGTGTGCAGAAGGATACGGTTGTCATCTGTGCCTTTGTAGAGAGCAGCAGGGAGGGAAACATGGATCCATCCTGTGTCTGTTCCTGTGCAATCTGCTGCTCCAGCTGCAGAAATCCATCGGTAAATGCAGCTTCTGACAGTGGAGAGGTTGAGGCGAAGCGCAGCTGCCGTGATGGAAACCTACGAATTGTAAGCTCTGCAGGCTGCAGCTCTGGCAGCTCCTTTTGTATACGGTGTATGGTATCCAGACGCTTTTGCAGAAGCCTCTGCTCCTCATAGAGCCGTGTTTCCTGAACAGCGAGCTGCTGCTTCAGCTGGTCAAATGCGACATGCTGCTGATCGATCTGCAAAAGCTCCTTCAGCTCCTTTAGTGAGCATCCTAGCTCCTGCAATCCTTTTATGACGTGCAGCTGAGCAATCTGCTTTCTGGAATACAGGCGGTACCCGTTTTCCGGATGAAGCTGCATCGGCTTCAGCAATCCGATTTTATCATAATGGCGCAGTGTTTTGGTGCTGATTGCACAAAGCTCTGCGATTTCTCCGATTGTCAGCGGCTTCTCTTTCACACGATCACCCCGTTTCTAGTCTTCATCGTAGCATATCGTACGAAATAGTCAATAGAAAGCCTGAGTCTCCTGAACGTTATAGGATTTCTCTGCGTGCATCCAAAAAGCAATCGATTCGAGGGGACTGCTGTCTGTCCATTCGTATAGGAAATCGTGCCGACTTTCTATAATGGAGCAAATCTGCGCAATTATGAATAATCGTTCCGATTTCCCATAATAGCTTTATGTCTTGCTCTCTGCATAGCTTCTTAACAAAAAAGCTGCAAAATCTTTATATCCTTAATGGAAACGCCGGCACTCTTTATGCAGTCTTCACACATTCTTAACACCGGCTTTGGATTGCTTACACTGTCTTTATATGCAACCTGCTAGTATATAGGAGATAAGAGAGGCTAAGGCAAGAGGTGTTCCTGATGTTTATAAGAAATCATTTCAGAAATCAGAAGGTGCTGGTTGCGGGCTTTGGAAGATTTGGAGCCTGTCTGGCAGCATTGAGTAAGGCAGGCTATGCTGTCGTGGTGATAGATAAACTGAAAAGTGCCTTTCAGCATCTGTCGGACAGCCTTCAGGGCTTTGTGATTGAGAGGAGTGCGGCGAATGTGCATGTGCTGGACTCCTGTCAGGCTGGAAATCTAAGTTGTACTGCTTGCGGCAGCAAGGCTGGTAAAGATATCCGCAGCTGTGTAAGGCGTAGGAAAACCACATGAAATCTGCTATAATTGGTAAGGAAATGAGGGGTCTGATGAAAAACAGTCATATATGGAAAAATCTATGCATCACTGCTGTGATTCTGTTTCTCTGCACACTGGTATCCTCTGTCTTTGATGATATAGAAATCCGTACGGAAAACATCATGCTGATTTATTTGATCGGAGTATTGCTGATCGTTGTGGAAACCAGAAGCTTTCTGTGGGGCATCACCTCCAGCCTTCTGAGTATTCTTACCTTTAATTATCTGTTTACCAATCCGACATTTTCGTTGCAAATTGATGATTTCAATTATATTATCACGATTATCGTGTTTCTGATTGTTTCCTTTGTGACCGGCTCTCTGGTCAACAAGCTGCAGCAGCATGCCCATAAGGCCAGAAGCAGTGCCCGTCAAACCACTGCCTTATATGAAATTACGAGAGCCTATCTGACTTTGTCCGGTGTAGATACGATTTTACAGCACACGATTCGCTCACTGTATACTGCCCAGCAGACCATCTGTATTGTCTATTATAAAGATAAAGAGGCACTAAAGAAGATACAGGAGCCAGTGGATACCATCGCTGCGCCGGATGACGGTATGGCGGCGTGGTGTATGGAAAAGGATTGTGACTGTGGTGGGGGAACCTCCTATTATGAAGCGCAGCCCTGGACCTATCATCCCATGCACTGCAACAATCAGCTGCTGGGTGTGTATGCGCTGTATGAGGAAACCTCCCTGCGGGAAGAACAGCGTCTGTTTGTCCATACACTGATTTCACAGATGGTAATGGCGGTGGAACGGGAGCTGCTGTATGCGGAGCAGGAGCAAAGCAGAATCGAAATAGAAAAGGAAAAGCTGCGCAACAATCTTCTGCGCAGTATCTCTCATGATCTTCGTACCCCTCTGACTGGGATTGCGGGAAGCAGCACGCTGATCTGCGAAAATTATCAGGATCTGGACGATGATACCATCTACCATCTGGTAAAGTCCATCAGCAGTGATGCCTTGTGGCTCAATCAGCTGGTAGAGAACTTATTGAATATGACAAGGATTCAGGATGGGAAGCTGCTGCTGAAACAGAATGAGGAGGTCGTGGATGATATCATCTGTGAAGCCGTATCACGATGTGAAAGCAGAAAGCGGGAGCATACGCTGAGGGTGACGCTGCCGGATGAGGTTTTGCTTGTGGAAATGGATGGACGGCTGATCATACAGGTGCTTGTCAATATGATTGATAACGCCATTAAGCATACACCGGATGCGACAAGTATCGATATTCGCTGCTATAAGAATCACGACTGGGCGGTGTTTGAGGTCATTGATCAGGGAGAAGGCATTGATGAATCCATCCGCGAGCATTTGTTTGAAAGCTTTGTGACCACCAAAAGTGAACGCAGCGATTCCAGACGCGGCGTGGGTCTTGGCTTAACCATATGCAAAAGCATAGTAGAGGCACATCACGGGGAAATCTTTGCCTATAACCGGTTGGATGTGCAGGGCGCAGTGTTCGGCTTTCAGCTGAAGCTGGCCGCAGAAAGGAAGGAATACCATGCATGATAAAATATTGCTGATTGAGGATGATGCCAGCATTATTCGATTTCTGAGTCTGTCCTTGGATAAGAACGGATATAAGGTGATAGAGGCACGAAACGGCATTGAGGGAATTTCATTATTCATGAGCGATAATCCGGATTTGATTCTCTTGGATCTGGGACTGCCGGATATCGACGGCAGTGAGGTGCTGCGTCAGATTCGTTCCCAAAGCGAGGTGCCGATTCTGGTAGTATCTGCCAGAGGGCAGGAAAGGGAAAAGGTGGAGGCACTGGATCTGGGGGCGGATGATTATGTCACCAAGCCGTTTCATATCAATGAGCTGCTTGCCAGAGTACGCGTAGCACTGCGCAAGAAAACACCGCGCGTTGTTAAGGAAAAGGTGTTTGTGCTGGATGGTCTGCGGGTGGATTTTGAAAAATACAAGGTCTATGTGGAAGACAAAGAGGTGCATCTGACGCCAATCGAGTTTAAGCTTCTGGTATTGCTGATCGAGCATGCAGGCAAGGTGCTGACCCACAGCTTTATCATCCGTAATATCTGGGGGTACAGCTCCTGTGAGGATTCACAGTCCCTGCGCGTTTTTATGGCGAATATCCGCAGAAAAATAGAAAAGGACAGCTCACATCCCCGCTATATACTGACAGAGGTAGGCGTAGGATATCGCTTTGTCGATGAATGACCGGTACAAACCGGTTTTTTCATTGCATAGGCATATTGCTAAACCATACCAGCGCGCTGTAAACCTTCATGCAAACATACGTCGTGTGCAATATCCATATAACTGGGGCTATGACAAAGCTTCGCACAAACAATCGTATTGCGCTATAAAGGATGCAAACTGATGACGGATACAAAGGACTGCGCAAAGCTAAAGCTGTATAGCAACCAAACAGGAGTATGCAGCTTGCGCGAAATTGCATAAAGAGATTTTAAAAACCGTATTTTCAAGCGTGAGGATAGGGATAAACAGCATCCATATCATGAAGAGGGGACTGCCGTGGTTTACCGCAGCATTCCCTCTTTTTTTTCAATATTTTTTCGATTGCATCCCCTCTCACGATACCTTCTTCCTTCCATTTGAGCGAATCGTCAGGCGCAATCGCTTTCATCAGAAATCCTTACAGCTTCTTAACATTTGCTCCCTGTTCTTCACACCTGCTTTATACGGGATTCGCTATAATGGAACTCGTTAAGAAAGGAAGGGTTTGGATATGGAAATGATCGTTATATTGTTTTATGGCGTTGCCATTGTCCTGTTAGCATATTTGTTTTACATGCTGTTTAAGGGTGAATCCATATGAACAGCGCATGGATTTTGCAGGATGTCGTTTATGTCGTGGCACTGCTTGCCATCGGATATCCGCTTGGCTGTTATATCTACAAGATTTATAACGGGGAGCAAGTAGCTCTCATGCGGGTTTTTGCACCGTTGGAGCAGTTGCTGTACCGTGTGATGGGAGTCGATGAAGAGCAACAGATGCATGCGAAAAAATATGCATCCAGCGTTTTGTGGTTTTCCTTTTTCGGATTTCTGATCGTCATGGGGCTGCATCTGGTGCAGGCATGGCTGCCGCTGAATCCAGAGCAGCTGGAAAACACCAGTCTGCATCTCGCCTACAACACAGCCGCAAGCTTTGTATCCAATACAAACTGGCAAGCATATACCGGGGAAGTCACACTGTCCTATCTGACGCAGATGGCAGGACTTACCGTACAGAACTTTGTATCTGCGGCTACCGGAATCGCTGTTTTGTTTGTCCTATGCAGAGGCTTTGTGCGCAGGGAAACGAAAAATCTCGGGAACTTCTGGAGTGATCTTGTAAAGATTACATTGTATATTCTGCTGCCGCTGTCTGTCGTGGTATGCCTGCTTCTGGTCAGTCAGGGTGTTGTACAGACACTGGATCCGTATGCATCCTATACAACACTGGAAGGTACACAGGGCGTGTTGCCGCTGGGACCTGCGGCCAGTCAGATTGCCATCAAGCAGTTGGGCACCAATGGCGGCGGCTTCTTCGGTGTCAACGCAGCATTCCCGTATGAGAATGCAACCCCGCTGTCCAATTTTATTGAAGCGCTCTGCTTACTGCTGATACCGGCTGCTCTGTGCTTTACCTTTGGAAAAGCGGTTAAGGATACCCGACAGGGAAAGACGATTCTTATCGTTATGACGGTGATCTTTGTTGCTGCATTGGTGGGTCTGAGCTGTGCGGAAATCTTCGGTGCTCCATCCTGGGATAGCGTAGCATCTCTTGGCGGAAGCATGGAGGGGAAGGAAACCCGCTTCGGTGTCGGTGGTAGCTCCTTGTGGGCTGCGGCAACAACTGCCGCAAGCAATGGCTCGGTAAATGCAATGCATGATTCTCTGACTCCCCTTGGCGGGATGATCACCATGTTTCTCATGCAGCTGGGTGAGGTCGTTTTTGGCGGCGTGGGCTGCGGCTTGTATGGCATGCTGGCCTTTGCCCTGCTGACGGTGTTTATGGCCGGGCTGATGGTCGGACGCACACCGGAGTACATCGGCAAAAAGATCAATGCCTTTGATATGAAGATGGTCTGCATCATCCTTCTGGTACCGCCGCTGTGTCTGCTGCTGGCAACCGCAATCACCACCCTTTTCCCGGCTGCACAGCAGCTGCAGGCTGACGGCGGATGGCTGAGCAACACCGGAAGTCACGGTTTCTCAGAAATTCTGTATGCCTACACCTCCATGGCGGGGAACAACGGAAGTGCCTTTGCCGGTTTTCAGGCTAACACGGTGCTCACCAATGTGATGGGCGGTACGGTGATGCTGCTGGTACGCTTTCTTCCCATGGTTGCGGTTATCTATCTGGCACAGAGTCTGGCCAGTAAAAAATACGTACCGGCCGGCTCGGGAACGCTTGCGACAACATCCCCGCTGTTTGTCGGATTTCTGATTGTGATCGTGCTGATTGTCGGAGCACTGACATTTTTGCCGGTGTTGGCGCTTGGGCCGCTTGCGGAATTCTTTACGCAGCTGCATGTACTCGGTTGAAAGGGCAGGTGATATGCTATGAAGCAGGTAAATAAGCAGGCAGTATACAAGGATTCCATACTGCAGGCATTAAAAAAGCTGGCACCCAATGTGCAGGTGCATAATCCGGTTATGTTTATCGTTTATATCGGGGCAATCTTTACGACAATATTGTTTGTCGCTGGTATAGGGGGGATGCAGGACGAGCCCTCCTGGTATGTATTCGTCATTGCGCTGATTTTATGGTTTACCGTGCTATTTGCCAATTTTGCGGAGGCAATCGCAGAGGGCAGAGGACGGGCACAGGCAGAGAGCTTGAAAAAATCAAGGAAACAGGTACTTGCACATAAGCTTTCAAGCATTGCAGAGAAAGAAGCATATACCGATGTATCCTCCTCTGATTTGCAGGTGGGTGATATCTGCTATGTAAAAACAGGAGAAATTATCCCGATGGATGGGGAAGTGATAGAGGGAATCGCTTCTGTCGATGAATCGGCGATTACCGGAGAAAGTGCGCCGGTAATACGGGAATCCGGAGGCGATCGCAGTGCGGTGACCGGAGGTACCACCGTTGTGAGTGACTGGATCGTACTGCGGGTTACGGCCGCAAGCGGTGCGTCCTTTCTGGATAAGATGATTGCCATGGTTGAGGGAGCGGCACGAAAAAAGACGCCCAACGAAATTGCTTTACAGATTCTGTTGATCACTTTGACCATCATCTTTCTGATAGTTTGTGCAACGCTGCTTCCGATTTCCCGGTATGTGAGAGATATGGTGGGACAGGGGGCGGCAGTATCCCTGAGCAATGTGGTTGCCCTGCTGGTGTGTCTTGCTCCGACAACGATCGGCGCCCTTATGTCCAGTATCGGAATTGCCGGCATGTCCAGACTGAATCAGGCAAATGTACTGGCAATGAGCGGACGTGCCATTGAAGCAGCCGGGGATGTGGATGTTCTGCTGCTGGATAAAACGGGAACGATAACGCTGGGGAACCGGCAGGCAGTTGCCTTTCAAAGCGTATCGGGGGTGCAGGAGCAGGAGCTTGCGGAAGCAGCTCAGCTGTCCTCCTTGGCGGATGAAACCGCCGAGGGAAGAAGTATCGTCGTACTCGCAAAAAAGAAGTTTCATATCCGTGAGCATCCCATGCAGCAGCTGCATGCTACATTTATCGAATTCTCCGCAAGAACCCGTATGTCCGGCATCGATATTGCCGGCGGTATGGAAATTCGCAAGGGTGCCGCAGATGCTATCAGAAGATACGTGGAGGCTGGTGGAAACACATATCCGAAGGAGTGTGAAGCAGCTGTTCAAGCCATTGCCGAGCAGGGAGGAACACCATTGGTTGTCGCTAAAAACCATAGGGTGCTCGGTGTTATTTATCTGAAGGATATCGTAAAGGACGGCATACAGGAAAATTTTGAAGCGCTGCGCAAAAGCGGAATCAAAACGATTATGATAACCGGGGATAATCCGATGACCGCCGCAGCCATCGCAGCGGAAGCAGGCGTGGATGATTTTGTCGCTGAGGCAACCCCGGAAACCAAGCTGGAGCTGATTCGGGAATACCAAAGAAAGGGGCATTTGGTTGCAATGACCGGAGATGGAACAAATGATGCACCGGCGCTTGCACAGGCAGATGTCGCTGTGGCAATGAATTCTGGTACACAGGCAGCAAAGGAAGCAGGCAATATGGTGGATCTGGACTCCAGTCCGACCAAGCTGATTGAGGTTGTTCGTATCGGAAAGCAGCTGCTGATGACGCGCGGGGCACTGACCACATTTTCCATTGCCAACGATGTAGCGAAGTATTTCGCCATCATACCGGTGCTGTTTATGGGAATCTTTCCCAATCTGGCAGCGCTGAATATCATGCATCTGACAAGCGCGACCACGGCCATTCTATCCGCGGTCATCTACAATGCCGTTATTATCATAGCTTTGATTCCCTTATCCCTGCGCGGTGTGAAATATCGGGAGCTTCCAGCGGATAAACAGCTGCGGCACAATCTGATGATATATGGCGTCGGGGGAATCATCCTTCCATTTATCGTCATCAAGCTGATCGATATGGCACTTACCATGTGTGGCATTGCTTAGGAGGTAGAATGATGAAAAAAGGAAAAAAGACATGGATTGCGGCATTGCTCTGTATTTTATCAATGACGCTGATTTGCGGATTGATCTATCCGCTGGTTATGACTGTCTCGGCATCGCTGCTGTTTCCCGAACAGGCCAAGGGCAGTCAGCTTACGGTGACAAGAAATGGCAAAACACAGAATGTGGGATCAGCCCTGATCGGACAGTCCTGGACAAAGCCGGAGTATCTGATCGGACGTCCGAACAGCGGTGCACCGACAAACCGCAGTGCAGTATCCGATGAGCAGCAGCAGGCGGTTGCTGATTCTGTGGCATGGTGGAATGCATTTGATCCCCAAACCAAGGGAAAGGATATACCAGAGGATCTGGTGACGGCATCCGGCAGCGGTGTCGATCCGGAAATCAGTCCGCAGGCTGCCTATTTTCAGGTAGAGCGAATCGCCCGTGTACGTAAGATATCACAACAAAGTGTTCGCAGGATTATCGATAAATACACCACAGGCAAAACCCTCGGATTTCTGGGTGAGGAACGCGTCAATGTGTTAAAGGTCAATCTGGAGCTGGATGGCTATACAATCAACGATTAAAGGTATTTGCATCATCTTAACAATACCTCCTGCCTGCTAACGGCACATTAACCTGACCGCTGTTAGAATATAGGTGTAAGGAAGGTGATGGATATGTTGAGTACCATCGATATCGTAATCAGTGCAGGAGGTATTCTGCTTGCGGCCGGTTTGCTGTATGCAGCATATCGTCTTATGAAATCTGCCGTCGATACCAAGCAGTGCCATATGCACTAAAGAAAAGCATGCAGAAACAAGTAGCAGCGATGCAAAGGAACCTACGGTACCTGTAAAAGAAGCGTGTGAGCACACAGTGTTCTACATGCTCTGCAGGTACCGTTTTTTCTATTTGCTGCAGCTACATAACAGTACTTGATATGAGACACCTCCTGCCTTGCTGCGGTTGGAGAACAGAGCACAGAAGCAATCGCTGGTGCTGCGTCTGTAAAAAAACAGGAATAATCAAAGTTCTGCAAGGAGGCAGCAAGGGCATGCAGGCGAGCGGGATGATCGCTTATTGTATCCAGCCTGAGCATCCGGTGCAAATTTCAGGCACGATGCATCCATCGCTGCATAGGAAATGTCTCCTCCTTATACGCGCCAAGCTCTGTTGTCTTGTGGCTTTTTTGCGGTGGTATATGCTTTATACTTTCGGATTACAAATACTCTGAGTTCACCTTTGCCTGCATATGGTAGTTCTGCACCATAGCTTTTCATACTGAAAATGCTCTCGTCAATTCCATTTTTTTAATTGAAAAAAGCACCGGATGGTGTCGGTGAATTCGTTCACCGCACGTACAGGTGCTGATTTAAAACAGTGCTGCAGTTTCCTTGCTTTTTGGATGATCATCTGCCATGGCGGTATGCACGCTCCAGCGCTGTATTCGATGGACCTTGCGTGCTATATGTGCGAGCATGTAGATCACGATCACGATAACGATACCCAATACAAGGCAGAACAACCGGTTTTCGATGGCCGTTTTGGTGTCCAGAATGACAAGGGATGCATT
The DNA here is from genome assembly GCF_024463855.1 of Clostridium sp. DFI.1.208. Classification (NCBI taxonomy): domain Bacteria; kingdom Bacillati; phylum Bacillota; class Clostridia; order Eubacteriales; family Clostridiaceae; genus Clostridium; species Clostridium sp. DFI.1.208. The sequence goes on from NZ_JANGCA010000012.1 coordinate 26,667, forward strand.
CAAGGCTGAAATGGCGTTGATCACCTGCTTGTATTTGTATTCGGGTAGAAAGAAGCCGATATAACCCAAAAGCATGATGACCAGCATCGCATACTGCTGGGGAATCAGCAGCTGGAAGAAAACGAAGAACAGCACGATTCCGGCCAGTGTACCGATGAAGCGATGCCGTATTCTTTCCAGCGTTTCGGAAAACTCCAGCTGTGTCAGGGACATCACGACAATGCTGATCCATAACGGCTTGGATAGCTGGAAGATGGAGGCAATGAGCATGGCAATCGATATTCCCAGCGACATCCGAAGAATATAGCTGCGATGCACCTTACTGCGCTGAAACTGTTCTTTCAGGGTACAGCCGTTTCTGCCAATGCCCTTTCGTTTCCAGTTTAGGACGATGCAGCCGCAGATCAGCAGCGCACCAAAGCTCACGCATGCCAAACGTGCAGGAAACTGCGTCCATGGAACATAGGTGGATTGTGAAAATACAAAGCAGAGCAGAAAAGAGATATTTGCCTTCATTTCCATTGGCTCACTGATGAGCACCAGCAGCAATACGAGAAACCAGAAATTGATGAGGAAAGCGAGCGCGGGGTGCAGCAATGCACTCTGCGCAGCGATTCCCCCACCGATATACAGCAGCAGAACAATGCAGCACATAGCGCCGGGGCGTATATGCAGCTCACTGTTGGGAAGCATGGTGAAGCCTACCCCCAGTGCAACCGCAGTCAGCGTATTTTCTGCATGAAAAATCATTTGAAACAAAAAGATAAAGCCGACATTGATAACAAATCGAAAAGCATTGTAGAGCGCTTCTTTAGCAAAGGATATACTGATTTTGCGCATGATATCACTCCTTTTTTCACCTTTTCTTGCTTTTTTACAAAGTTTCCGTTATGATGTGCATATAGTAAATATAAATGAATAGTACATAATTATGTACTAATTGTATTGTATCCGTTTTTGAAAATATGTCAATACCAAACGAAGGAGGATATCACCATGAACCACACAGCTTCCATGCAGGAACTGATTCGTCTGCTGCCGCACTGGCACTATAAAGTAGAGCGCAGCATCCGGCGGCAACAAAAATCAAGACAGATCAGCTATGAGACTTATTTCTGTCTGATGACGCTGAAAAACTGCGGACAAATGAAAATGGGAGAGCTTGCGAAGGCAATGCGTCTCAGCAAGCAGCAGGCTACCCACATGATTGACAGTCTGCATCGCTATGGTCTTGTGGAGCGAAGCGAAAATCCCGGAGACCGTCGCAGCATCTACATAGGGATCACCACACAGGGCTCCTGCTTTCTAAAGGAAAATGCGCTGGATACCACAGCGTTATACGAACAGATGCTGCAGAAGCTGAGTGACAGGGAAATCGCGGCATTTGAACAAGCCGTACATACCATGCTGGAGGTACTGACAAAGCTGGAATAACAGGAAATGTGCTGAACACAAATAGGCACAGTGCAGCATTTCCATACATATAGGATAGCATCAAAATGAATTGCTTAAGTAAGCCATGACGTACTTTCATATCGTCCTATGGGGAGGACAAAACTGATCATTGGTGCATTTCCATAAGGCATCTGCTTCTTTTGGACTGCAGCTGAATCATTGCAAGCAAGAAGCTTTCACCACGATGAAAACAAAAGAAAAAGACTATTTCACAGCAGGAAAAGAAAGGGGCATAAAAAGCAAGCACACAGGCAATCGATAAAGCAAAAGAAAAAAGGCGCTTCGTGATTTCAAATGAAACGCCTTTTTGGAATGCTGTTTGATACATCGAAGTCCTATGCAATCCATCCGAATTTCAAGCATGCCTTATAGATTCCGTCATCCACATTGCGCTCGGTAACGTAATCCGCCTTTTTCTTCAGCGCATCACAGGCATTGCCCATAGCGATACTGAACCATGCATCATCAAACATAACCAGATCATTATAATCATCCCCAAATACGACAACATCCTCCACGGAGCCGCCAAGACGCTCCATCATATCGAGAATGCCTTGCTTCTTGCGGTCATGCTGAAACATCAGATACGCCTCGACAAAGCGAAGATTCCCCAGCGTATCTTTTTTCGTAAGTCGGTGCTCCTCCTCTTTGGGAATAGATATGTAAAGCTTATAAATATCCTTTACCTGATCAATATCAAAGTCTGCATTAAATATGTAATTGGTTGGTTCCTTCCGCTCTCCGCACTGCCGCAGGAAACGATCATCCACATCGTACACATCAATGGAATCATCCAGCATCACCAGTGCACCATAGCCCAGATTGCGCGCCTCCTTATAAACTGCGATTGCTTTCTGCCGGTCCAGCGGTGTATTTATGACCAGCTCATCATTGATCACCAGAGCGTTCCCTCCACAGCATACCATGTTATGCAAACCTACAGCCTCCATAAAGCCCCTTGCTTTATAGTGAGCTCTTCCTGTGGCGATTGCGACAAAATGCCCGGCCTCCTGCAGACTGTCCAGTGTCTTTTGGGCACTGGGAACGATTTCTTTCGTCGCATTATCCGTCAGCGTACCGTCAATATCGAAAAACATATACTTTTTCTTCATGAATTTCCATCCTCCTTTATCGTCTTTATCATAACGGCTATCAGGGAAATTGACAAGAAAAAATGATGTGGTGCAGTGATTGCATGCTGCCGGCTTTTTCGTAACGTTCGCCATGGAGCATCCTGTTTTTCAGCGTTTGCTCATAATTCTTCTGCATATGCACAAGCTAAGGAAAGAGAAAAGGAGTTGTGTATATGAAAATCGGATATGCCTGTATATGTCTTGACCCGCGATTTCATTTTGAAACCTGCATACAAAAATTTGCGACTGAGAGCCGGCTGCGCAGTATTATCCGTGCAAATCTGACAACGATGCAAAAGCTGCTGGAATATAATGCAGGACACAGCATCCGTATGTATCGGCTGTCCTCTGACCTGATTCCCTTTGGCTCCAGTCCGGTCAATACCGTTCCCTGGCTACAGGAATTTGCTGCACAGTTTCAAAGCCTGGGGGACTATGTGCGAAAACACGGGATGCGTGTATCCCTGCATCCGGGGCAGTATTGTGTGATCAATTCACCGCGTGAGGATGTCGTAGAGCGCAGTATCGATGAGCTATGGTATCATGCGTCCATTCTGGAAGCGATGGGATTGGATGCGACACATAAAATGGTATTGCATGTCGGTGGCATCTATGGCGATAAGCAGGAGGCGATGCAGCGCTTTGCTAGCGTATACAAGCGTTTGGATCCCATCATTCAAAAGCATCTCATAATAGAAAATGACGATCGCTACTATACAATAGAGGATGTGTTATATTTATCAGCGCAGCTATCCATCCCGGTGGTATTTGATAATCTGCATCACGCCATACTTCCTCCGGCAATAGAGCGTACACAGCTGGAATGGCTCACGCTTGTATCCAACACATGGAAAAAAGAGGATGGCATCATGAAAATACATTTCTGTCAGCAGGATGTGAAAAAGCGTAAGGGTGCTCATGCAATGCACATTGATGCTGATACATTTCTGGCGTTTATCCGCGAACGGGAAGGGTTGGATCTGGATATCATGCTGGAGGTGAAGGATAAAAACATATCTGCAATCAAATGCAGGAATCTATTAGCGAAATCGCTGCAGGATGCGCAAGGGGAGTGGAAGCGATACTGGCTGTTGTTTTTACTCGACAGTACCCGTCTGTATGAGGTCTGGAATACGCTTATGCACAGCAGCTGTGAGATTCAAAGTCTTGATTTTTACCATGTATGCGAGGATATCGGAAGAAGAGTGCACAGTGCTTCGGATGTTTCGCGTATGCTGCAGCATGTAGTACAGAATATGGACTGGACACAGCGTACAGTCAATCTGCTGCAACGTGCTATAACGGCATACGAAGCCGGGGAAAAAAGTCTGGAGCAGCTGCTGGACACCTTGCTTCGGGCATGCGAGCGTGAACAAACGTATGACCTGTATGATGCGGTGCTGCTTCTGAAAACCTATGAGGTATAAAACCGTAAGGATGAGACATACTACCTATGACAGGAGGCTGGAATATGAATAAACTACTACAGAAAGCAGCATGCATCGCGCTTTTGGCGGCACTGATGGGCGGCTGCAGTATGAATGACAAGAAGGATGCAAATACAAAAACCAATGAAACCAAGGAAGCTGCGGAAAAAAGCGTAAAGGACGCAAAGAATAAGACGGAAGACAGCATTGATAATGTCATGAATTATTTCAAGGATAAAGGTCTGAAATATGAAAATTCCAAGGCGATTACTGATATTGACTTTGCGGCTTATGAGGGCAGAAGCTTTGATTACAATGGCAGCACTGGGTATTTGTATCGTGTAAAATCCGATGATGACAATATGAAAAAGGTTCTGAAGGAAGCAAAGGATAACGGTAAGGTGAAGGTCAGCATCAATAATAAGGAACAGGAATACGGTGCCAAGGTAAACGGTGATTTCCTATTCCTGTATGATACCAATGCGGACTGGAATGATGTTGTCACGGCATTCCCAAATTATACCTATGCTGGTACGGGCACAACCGGAACAAATGGAACAAATGGAACAAATGGTGTGAGTGAGCCCTCCAATCCGGGGACTACGAATAATGCAAATGAGCAGAACAGCAATGTCAATACACCGAATGATGCCAAAAACGGTATGGAAGACTAAACAGCTTATGGAGAAAGGCAGGTTCCTTGTGAATCTGCTTTTTTTGCGAGCTCGCGTAGGAACGCTATCAATCATAGGATAGGCAAGCTCACTTGTCGTCAAAAAGATCTGCTTCCTTTTTTTGTGTGCAATACAGGCTGTATAGGACAGCGTATAGGATCATCCGCTATGCTGATGTGATTGCTGTGTTCCCATATTTTTATAGATAAATTGGATTGTTACATGTATAATGTAACAATAGGGCATATCATAAAGACATCAAGAAAGGATGTGCCTTATGATGAGTGATAGAAAACTGGCAACAATGATGTTGAATGCTGTATGGAATGAGGATGTCAGAGGTCTGCGTCGCGTACTTCGCATGGGAGCGGATCCAAACTGGATATTCAATGGATATCCGATTCTGATTCATGCTGTTTTCACAAGAAATGAAAAAATTATGATGCTGCTGATCAAGGCAGGGGCCGTGCAGGTTGAGGAAGCACTGGGCTTTGCACTGGATCGCTGTGTGGGAGAGATGATATTTCCGCTGGCATTTCTGGGAATCGTGCCAAAGGAGGAAGAGGTCAAGGAGAAGTTCGGACCTTACCCGTCCCGGTACTGTCCGCTCGATTATCCGCTACCTGCACGAGCATAGACGGGAGGAATTATGAAACGATGTGCTGCCTGTATCCGTATGCTTCAGCTTTTGCGTTCCCGCGGGTTTATGACGCGTGAGGAGCTGGCACAGGAGCTGGATACCAATGTCAGAAATATTCTGGAATACCGCAAGGAGTTAGAGGAAGCGGGCTATGTGATTGAGGGGACAACCGGAAAATACGGCGGTTATCAGCTGAAATCCGGAACGCTTCTTCCGGTGGCGGGGCTGTATGAGGAGGAGCTGCGCTCCCTTCAGGAATCCAGACGCTATCTGGAAAGTCACCGTGACTTTCTGCCTTATCCCGCATTTTGCAGGGCAATCGATAAATTTCTGGCAACTACCACGCTGCAGGTGCGTGAAAGCGGCGTGTACGTGGAAGAAAGCGCGGATGTAACCAGTGCGATGATTTCGATGATCCGCATCTGTGAGCAGGGAAGGGATGCCCTGTTTGCGGTGGAGCTGCAGTATAAAAGTCTGCATGCTTCTGAATTTGAAACCATCGTAATTCAGCCCTATGAAATCATCAATGTAAAGGGCAGCTATTATTGTCTTGCATATTCGCTGAAGGCCAGAGATTATCGAAACTTCAAATTCAGTGAGGAGCGTATGCGAAATGTACGCCTGACCAGACGTCCGTTTGTGCGGGATGCGGCCTTTCACATCCGCGATTACATCGGGAAGACCGGACTGATCCGTGATGAAATCATCGAGCTGAAGCTGTATGTCTATGGGGAAAGTGCGCGCCTAATCAGTGAAAAAAAGCCCGGTATTTCCCCGGTGCTGGAATGGGTGGATGAGCAGACACTGTATCTGACCACCATGATGGAGGGAAGAATCAGTGCGCGTAATTTCCTGTTGTCGCTGGGAAATCAGTGCCGGCTTGTCAGTCCGCAGGACCTGAAGCAGGAAATTCATGCGATTGCAAAAGATATGCTCTCTTTATATTCCTAATTTCTCTTACATCTGGTATAATTTTACCTGGAGAGTGAGTTGATACGCGATGCTGCATCTTACAGATATAAAGAAATATGAGCGCTGTCCCAGAGCATTCTGGCTGTCACGGCGCAAAAAAAAGGAATTCGTTCCCTTTGTAAATTATAATGAAAGCATGAGTGAGCTGGTGAAACAGCTGCTGATGATTCGTGAAGAGGAAGCGTTTATCGGGCAGGCGAATGACAGCGGTGAGCTGGCATTGCAGGCACTGCGTGAGAAAAAAGTGCTTATCCATGCCCGCTTTGTTTATGAAGATTTAAGAATCAATGTACCGTTTCTGATGCAGGAGGATGGCAGGCGTATTCTATATTTCACCTATCGCAGCTGTTATCCCAAGGAGCATGAGGCTGTCCGTATCGCACAGTATCTGGCGGTGCTGGAAAAGCTGGACGTTTCGATTGATGAGATATATGCCATTCATCTGAATGCGGCGTATGTTCGAGGAAAAGAGCTGGATGTCAGGCAGCTGCTGATCATTGATGAATATTTATACAACGGTAAAAACAAGGCACACAAAACGATTCGGGAGTTGCTGGCAAAGCAGGAAATCGATCTGGACAGCATACTGGAAAAGCTGCATGCCTGTGAGGCTATGGACGATATTCCTGTGAAGCGAAGTCATGTCTGTACCCGCGGTGGCAAGTGTATGTATTATGATGATTGCTTCCCGGAAGAGCTTGCGGATGATTCTATTTTAAATCTGGTGCAGGCTGCCCAAAAATACGATATGCAGGAGGAGGGAATCACCACCCTGCGGGATGCGGATATCGATCGAATCGAGGGAACACGGCATCAGTACGCACAGATTATGGCAGCTCGCAATCACGGGCTGTACGTGGATAAGGGAGCGCTGCGCTGCTGGAAGAAGGCACATATTCAGGCACCGATATCCTATCTGGATTTTGAATGGGAAACCTATGCATTCCCTCCATATGAAGGGATGAAGCCGTTTGATGTGCTTGTTTTCCAATACAGCCTGCATATCGAGGAGCAGCAGGGGCTGCGCCATGTTGGCTTTATCGGTGAGAAAGACTGCCGCAAGGAGTTCATTGAGCATCTGCTTGCCAATCTGCCTAAGACGGGGACGGTTCTCGTTTATAATATGGAGGGTGCGGAAAAGCTTCGACTCGTACAGCTGGCACAGCAGTTTCCGGAATATGAGGAGCGCCTTAGAGCTGTGTGGGAGCGTATGGTCGATCTGTCCCTTCCGTTTTCTACGGGTAACGTCTACGATATACAGATGGCAGGGCTGTATTCCCTGAAGAAGCTGGTCCCTGTTTTCTCTGATTACAGCTATCAGGATTTGGAGATTTCCTATGGCATGGATGCGGTTGAAAAATGGAGAGAATACTGTACGGCGGATGATGCCAAAAAACAGGTGATCTACGAGCAGCTGGAGCAATACTGTGCCATGGATACCTATGCTGAATATATCGTGTATCACGCCCTGAAGGATATGATGCGTGACTAAACGTCCTATGGCTGCCTATCTGTGTGCCATGCTGCTGTTTGGTACACTGGGGCTGTTTGTCCGTCAGGCAAATGCAGAAAGTGATGTGCTTGCCTTTCTGCGTACGCTGATCGGTGCTGTCTTTCTGGGCGGTCTTCTTCTGCTGCAAAGGAAGCGGATCCAGAAAATCGGTGGCAGACAGCTGTTGTATGTCCTGCTGTCCGCCGCCTTTTTGGGCTTTAACTGGGTCTTTTTGTTTGAAGCCTATGCTGCGACTACGATTTCCATCGCAACTGTGATTTATTATACTGCGCCGGTGCTTGCCCTTCTGGCCGCGGTTTTCCTGTTTCATGAGCCAGTGCACTGCCGCACGGCACTGGGAATCGTGCTGACGATGGGTGGGCTTTTGTGCATTACGCGCGTAACAGGAGACGCTGTACAGCTCAAGGGAATTTTGTTTGCGGCTGCGGCTGCGCTGTGCTATGCGGGTGTGTTGCTTACAAACCGGTTTCTTCATAATATCGACGGTTTGTACTTTACCTTTTTGCAGCTGCTGTGCTCTGCGGCGATTCTGTTTGTGTATCTGTTGCTGGAAGGACGTATCCAGCAGGTATCGCAGCTTCCTGCAGACTCATGGCTGTGGATCGTATGTATTGCCGTGGTGCACACCGGAATTGCCTATGCACTGTATTTTACATCACTGCACCAGCTTTCCAGCTCGCAAGCAGCCATCGGCAGCTACCTTGATCCCTGTGTAGCGCTTGTGCTGTCAATTTTCTTTCTTCAGGAGCCATCCACCCTGATACAGGGTATTGGAATTGCTGCCATCGTAAGCGGTATTATCCTTAGTGATTCATCAGCATGAATGGTGTCTGATGAATTTTTTTATTGCCGTAAGCCTTTCTGCCGCCGTTTTTCTGTAGTAAGCTATGCGATAGAGTGAAAGCAGCCTGTGTGTTTCTATAGATGAACTTGATTGACGAGCTGCTGCTTAAGGAAGGGAGCCAAAAGAAAAACGGGCTGCCAATGCTGATAACAGGAGCAAGCTGCCGCATGGGGAATGCACGGTCATTTCGGTGCTGTAACAGAACGTTATTTCGTATAAGCACTGCGCTGTATTCTTGGAAAAGGGGAATGAGGCGCACAGGGATTCTCTTTCAAAACCACACAGACCTGTGGTACAATAAGCAAAAGGAAGTGAGCATATGCTGTATGATCTTTACCGAAAGCAGGAGACTTCCCCGCAGGAAGCAAAGGAAGGTCAGTTTTTGCTTGGCATATACAAACAGGAGGAATGGAAACCGCTTGTGGAAGCCTTCGGATTTTCACCGGCAACGCTTTTGGAGTTGGAACATATGGAGCAAAGCCGCACGCTGCATAAGCTCGACAGCTATTACGGCTACTGCTTTGGCTTTGTGCATCCGCTAAAGGTCCTAAAGCAGTCCCCCGCAGGTATCGGCATATATTGCCGGCAAAGGGAGGTTATTCTAATCAGTGAGAATACCGAACAGCTGCTGGATTTTTATCGCCTGCTTCAGCAGCTGCCAACAGCACAGCTCAGTGCTGAGCATGTTCTTTCGCTGCTTTTTGAATATCTCTTGAAGAAGCATAAGGAGGAGCACGATCAGCTGGAGGATTTGATTGAGGAGCTGGACAATGATGTTCTGAATGATCATTTGCAGAATTTCAATCAGCGAATCACCGGAATACGAAACAGGATTCGCTACCTTCTGCAATATGACGAGCAGTTCAGCGATGTATGCGAGGAGCTGCTGGAGGATGAAAATGATCTGTTCGCCAGAGAGCATCTGCATCATCTTCGCATTTGTTCTGACAGAGTGGAGCGACTGGGACAGCACACGCGTATCCTGCGGGATTACAGTGTACAGGTTCGTGAGTCCTATCAGGCGCAGGTGGATATCCGCTTGAATCGCATGATGTATATATTCACAATCGTTACCGTGATTTTTCTGCCGTTGACGCTGATCGTCGGCTGGTATGGCATGAATTTCATCGGAATGCCGGAGCTGCATTGGAGGTATGGATATCCCTTTGTCATCATCCTTTCCCTTGCTTCCATCGGCATCTGTGTGTGGTTTATTTATAGGAAACGGATACGAAAATAGGGGCAATTCGAGTGTTTTGAAACGATCGATGTGTCGTTTTCCTGTTGAAGCCTTCCTGCCATATGCAGGAGATATCGGCTATATACATATGGGAAGGGACATAGCGGCATATGGAAATCGTTCATGATTCCTTGTACAGGCTGTGGACAGAGATAGTCATAGCGATCATCAGAGAAAACGGCAGGGGCTATGGTCTTCGAAAATCCGTCCGGTATAGGAAACGTGTATGGTATGCTCAAACGTACACAAGTGAATCACCGCTATAATAGGAAAGATAAGGCGGGTAAGGCTTTACCTTATCGTATGCTTCTTCTTTTCCACGGTATGTTTATACTGCTATGATTTACGTTCACGAATGCTCGTGCTATTCTGTTTATAAAGGACGATTTCCGGTCCTTCTTTTCTTATGCTGCTGAGGGCTGTTTTTCTAATATCAGAAAATATCATTTCATCCATAAAATGCAGCGCTTATGTACTTAAAAGACATATCCTGTATTTTTTTAAAAATAAAAGTTGACAAAGGCTAACACATAGTGTATTCTATAGGGGAAGAAGTTAGATAAAACTAACAAGACTGCAGAGCGTTCCTTTCTCACGTACTGCTGAATTGTTTCCTCTATAACTTTACAACCAAACATATCATCATCTGACTTCTATTCCTGAAAGGCGGTTTCCTCGACCGTCTTTTTTAGTCCTTCTCAATATTGGATGACAGCGGTATGGAAACTGTGCTGTATCTTTTTCGCGAAGCTTGTGGGTCAAAATAGAAGCTATCGCATCGCTAAGAACTGCCACGCTCTTTCTTGGACCTAACGGGTAAGTGTAAGGGCTATCTTAAAAAACATCGGAAAAACACGTAAAATCCGATGGGAGAAGCGGGAAAAGTATGGTAAGATTATAGCGCAAGTGAGGAGTGTGTGTTGCTATGGCTTTTTTACCAACGACCAGAGAGGAAATGCTGGAGCAGGGATTTGAGAGTGTTGATTTTGTTTATGTGAGCGGGGATGCCTATGTGGATCATCCATCCTTTGGCTGTGCAATCATAACTAGGACACTGCAGGCATACGGCTACAGCTGTGCTGTTTTGCCGCAGCCCGACTGGCATAATGATGATGAATTTACACAATTCGGGGAGCCGCGTCTGGGGTTTCTTGTTTCTGCCGGAAATATTGATTCCATGGTGAATCATTATTCTGTCAATAAACGAAGAAGAGATAAGGATTCCTACAGTGATGAGGGCGTTATGGGAAAGCGTCCCGATCGTCCGACCATTGTCTATACGCAGATAGTAAAGCGTCTGTTTCCGCATAAGCCGGTGCTGATTGGCGGTATTGAGGCAAGTCTGCGACGTCTTTCTCATTATGATTACTGGGATGATAAGGTACGCAGAAGCATCCTCATTGATTCGCAGGCTGATTTATTGATGTATGGGATGGGAGAAAACACCATCATCGAGGTTGCCGATGCATTAAACAGCGGACTGCGGGCGGAGGATCTCTGCTATATCCGGGGAACCTGCTGGAAAACCAAATCTTTGGAGTATCTGAGCGATTATGTGCTGCTGCCCTCCTATGAAGAGGTGTGTGCCGATAAGCATACATATGCAAAGAGCTTTCACATACAGCATGAAAATATTGACGCCATCGCTGCCAGTGTGCTGGTGGAGCCGTATGACGGCTGGTACGTCGTGCAGAATCAGCCTCCGCTGCCACTGACGCAGGAGGAAATGGATTTCACCTATTCTCTGCCGTATGAGCGCACCTATCATCCGCGCTATACATATATTCCTGCAATCGAGGAGGTACAGTTTTCCATTGTCAGCAACCGCGGCTGCTTCGGCTCCTGCGCGTTCTGTGCCATCACGCATCATCAGGGACGTGTGATTTCAACAAGAAGCAAGGATTCGATCGTCGATGAAGCGAAGCGTATTACAGAAATGCCGAATTTCAAGGGATATATTCATGATGTCGGAGGACCGACTGCCAATTTTTCAAGAGAAGCCTGCGATAAACAGCGGGAATACGGTGCGTGTAAGAATCGGGAGTGCCTGTTTCCCAAGGGCTGTGCAAATTTAAAGGTGGATCACAGCCGCTATCTGGAAATCCTTCGCGCAGTGCGCACACTTCCAAGAGTAAAAAAGGTGTTTATCCGTTCCGGTATTCGCTATGATTATCTGATGTATGATAAAAATGATGAATTTTTCGATGAGCTTGTCCAGCATCATATCAGCGGCCAGCTGAAGGTGGCTCCCGAGCATATCAATGCAGCGGTACTGGATAAAATGGGAAAGCCGAGAAAAGAGCTGTATCTGAAGTTTGTGGATAAATTCAAGCAGAAGAATGAGCAGTTCAACAAGAATCAGTTTATTGTTCCTTATCTTATGAGCTCCCATCCGGGCAGTGATCTGCAGGCGGCAATCGAGCTGGCCTGCTATCTGAAAAAAATCCGGTATACACCGAAGCAGGTTCAGGATTTCTATCCGACACCGGGGACACCGGCAACCTGTATGTATTATACCGGTCTGGATCCGAAGACGATGCGTCCGGTTTATGTTGCGAGAACCTATGAGGAAAAAGCGATGCAGCGGGCATTGATGCAGTTTACCTATCCGCAAAATTATGATCTTGTCTACAAGGCATTAAAGACAGCCGGCCGTATGGATCTGGTGGGAAATTCACCAAAATGTCTGATACCGTATCGCAAGGGGCATACCGGAAATGGCTTTGCCGGCGGCAAGCAGAAAGAGCAGCACAGAAAGCCCTATGCGAAAAAAGCAGGCGGACATCAGCCGGAGCGAAAGGGGAAACGCTCATGAAAATCTTTCGTGAGGTGCTTGTGATCTTCGGACTGTATTACGCCGGAGAGCTGATTAGTAAGACGCTGTCCCTGCCGCTTCCCGGAAGTCTGGTGGGCATGATCCTGCTGTTTGTTCTGCTGCAGCTGCATATCGTAGAGCTAAAGCAGATTGCGACGGTTTCCGATTTTCTGCTGGGGCATCTGCCGTTTTTCTTTCTTCCTGCCGGGGTGGCGCTGATGGCGAGCTTTTCTGCGATGGAGGGCTTATGGATCTGGATGCTGGTCATCTGTCTGGTGACGACGATGATTACGATGGGCTGCAGCGGGCGCATCATTCAGCATATGATGGAAAGGAAATCGAAGCCATGAGGGAGCTGCTGGAAAATCCGATGTTCGGGATTCTGCTTTCCTTAGCGGCCTTTGAGGCAGGGCTCTTGCTACAAAAGAAGACGAAGCTGATTTTCCTCAATCCGCTGCTTACCGCAATCATAATGGTCATCGCAGTGCTGCTTCTGAGTGGAATCAAACTCAAGACGTATCAGCTGGGCGGTGATATCATTTCCTTGTTCCTTGGCCCTGCCACCGTGGTTCTGGCAGTTCCGCTGTATCAGCAGGTGCACAGCCTGAAAAACTATTTTGTTCCCATCATGGTGGGCATTCTCTGCGGCATTGCTGTCGGGCTGGTATCCACTCTGCTGTGTGCATGGCTTGTACGGATGGAGCCGGCAATCATTGCCAGTCTGGTGCCAAAATCCATCACCACGCCGATTGGCATGGAGCTGAGTGCTGAACTGGGCGGTATTCAGGCAGTTACCGTTCTCGCAATTCTGGTCACCGGAATCATCGGTGCCGTTGTTGCGGAATTTGTCTTCCGCATATTTCGCATCGAGCATCCGATTGCGCGGGGGATTGCACTGGGCTGCAGTGCCCATGCGATCGGAACCAGTAAGGCTTTGCAGCTGGGACATGTGGAGGGGGCGATGAGCTCGCTTGCCATTGGTGTATGCGGAATTCTCACCGTTTTTCTGGCACCGCCGATATGGAGTCTGGTATCCTCTGTGCTGTAATCAACAGAAAGCAATCGCGTTCAATATGTAAAAAGTCAGGTAAACGCTTAGATTCGCGCGCCTGGCTTTTTTGTATTGGTATGCTTATATGGGAGGAATATTTAGCTCCTCACTGATTTCAAGCAGTAATCTGCAGTCACGATCATGCAGAACACCATCAATGGGAAGCGAGAGCAGCCTTTGAAATGCACATACATTTTCTGTAAAGGAAGCATTGTCTTGGGTCTTGTGATAGACCTTCAATACCTTTCTTAGCAGTGCCTCTACGTCGGATTCCTTCAGCTGTTCACGTAAGACAGGGGGCTCACGCTTCAGAATATCGGTATCCTGCAGCCTGTGATACAGGTTCTTTGCTTCTTTTTTCAAACACTGTGTCCATTCCGCTTTGGAAACGGCTGTCTGGCTGCTTTGGCTCTGGGAGAGCCAGGCATACAGCAGCGACTTTCCAAGAAACAGCTTCAGTATTTCATAGCTGCCGGTTGTCTCTTGCAGCAGCAGCTCCCACGCATCCCATGGCAGCAGCTGTACAGGCTCCTTTGGTAGAGCATTTACAAGAGCCTGCAGTGCGCGCTTCCTGCTGTTGATTTTATCCTTGGCAGCGGCACTGTCTGTTGAAGTGACTTCCATATGAAGCTGATTGTATAGCGCAGCTTCCACGCTGTCCTGTTCATCTGCTGTACAGACGGGAACACAGGCCTGAAGAAAACGCTGCCACTGTCCTTGCTCGAGTGTCGGGGAAGAGGCTGTCCTACAGGCAGCATCCGACACAGAACAGGACGTATGCTTCTCGAAAACCTCCGCAGCGATTTTGTAAATGCGCTGATGAAGCAGGAGCCATGGCGGCAGAAAGGCCGGGCTTGTCTCCCTTGAAAGCTGTATCCAGATCTCCTCCGCGCGCTGACGGAGCATCTCCGCCGGCAAGGTAGGATTCAAATAGCGCAGAGAATACAGGAAGGCTTCAAAGGAAAACGCCGGTTTGTTTTTTTCATGCAGCTTGTATGGTGGTGGAAGCTGCGGCTGCGTGTGCATATGCAGCTCGGGTATCATGAAAACGATAAGCTCGCTGTGTACGCCCGGATACAGGGGAAGGACGATATGAACGGCATGGAAGTGCTTTGCACGGATATCGATTTCATATCCGGCAGTCTGTGTTTCGTCCACATACAATGGGATTTCGGGTGTTTTTCCATCTTCCCCTGTCATGAAGAAATCTTCATAGACAAGAACACTGTTGTGCTTCATTGTAATGCGGAGCATGGCATTCGGTATATTGAAAAGTCCCAGACCACAGGTGGCATGGATTTGTAACGTACCTGTTGCGATAGTATCACCCCCTACTTTACGGTATGTGAATGCAAAGAAAGGGCATGGTGGTTTCGCCTACATCTTTATGTGAATTATGGGATGATTGCATAGAATTATGGATTTCAAAGTACAGCTGTTGACCATCCAGGGCTTCCGTATTATAGTATGTGTAAATATTTCATGTATGAAATATTACAGCAAAAGAAATGTGGTTTTATCGTGGATGAGAAAGGGCTGCAGTGTATGCTACTACGCATCCATGCCAGTGTGATGAATGCCCTAAAGTATACGCTGCATGGCATAGGATCTCAGCGGTGTACAGTAGCAGATCATGCGGTAGCGTGAGGGATTGAGCATGAAGGAACTGATGAGCGCATGCTGATGAAGCCATCGCATTCAGCGCATTGCAAAGTGGATAAAATCACATGGTCTTATACAAAGAAGACGCTTTGACAGGGGGAGCGAATTGTTTGCGTATCCTATATATGACAGAGAAAGCGTAAAGGAACATGCTTCAGGCTGTATGCTTCATGACTTGATGAACGGCAAGTCACGCAAATCTTGAAGCTTCTGGAAGCCGGCATCAGGAGGTGCACACATGAATAAACAAAAGAAACCCTTATATTTTTATTATCTGTTGATACTGATTGTCATTGTTGCAGGAAATATGCTGTTCTCTGCAATGGAACAGAATCGAATCAAGGATGTCAGCTACAATACCTTTATTCAACAGACAGAACAGAAAAAGATCGACAAGGTGGAAATCGGTGATCAAAGCATAAGCTATACGCTGAAAAAGGATGAGAAGACGATTTATCAGACGGAAACGATGGAAACGGATACCGCGCTGTCTCAGCGGCTGTATGATGCCGGGGCAACCTTTACCAGGGTACACACAAAGGAAATGAATCCATGGCTGTCCTTCCTGATAACGGGTATCCTGCCAATCATTCTGCTGTTCTGGTTCGGCAATCACATGTTTAAGAAGATGCAGAAGAAAATGGGCGGAGATGCCATGAGCTTTGGGGGAGGCGGCTTAGGTGGCTTTGGAAAGAGCGATGCGAAGATATATGTAAAATCACAGACAGGGAAAACCTTTCTGGATGTGGCCGGTCAGGAGGAAGCAAAGGCAGCGCTGCAGGAAATGGTGGAATTTCTGAAAAGTCCCCAGCGCTATACCCAGATTGGGGCACAGATGCCAAAGGGTGCTCTGCTTGTCGGTCCTCCCGGTACCGGGAAGACGCTGCTTGCAAAAGCGGTGGCAGGAGAAGCAAATGTACCGTTTTTCTCAATCAGCGGTTCGGAATTTGTAGAGATGTTTGTCGGGCGCGGCGCTGCCAGAGTCCGTGATCTGTTCAAGCAGGCTAGAGAAAAGGCGCCGTGTATCGTGTTTATCGATGAAATTGACACCATAGGAAAGAAGCGTGACGGGGCAGGGGTCGGCGGTAATGATGAACGTGAGCAGACGCTGAATCAGCTGCTGGCAGAAATGGATGGCTTTGACGGAAGCACCGGTGTCATCATTCTGGCTGCTACCAATCGCCCGGAATCTCTGGATCAGGCCCTGCTTCGCCCGGGTCGCTTTGACCGGCGCATACCGGTGGATTTGCCGGATCTTGCCGGACGTCAGGCCATTTTGCAGGTACATGCCAAGGATGTTCGCATGGGCAAGAATATTGACTTTCGTGCAATCGCAAGAGCAACTGCCGGTGCGAGTGGCGCAGAGCTTGCCAATATTATCAACGAAGCTGCTTTGCTTGCGGTTAAGGATAACCGAACGCAGGTCATCCAAAAGGATTTGGAGGACAGCGTGGAAACGGTGATCGCCGGATATGAACGTAAAAATGCTGTCATATCCACGAAGGAGAAGCTGATTGTATCCTATCATGAAATCGGCCATGCACTCGTTGCGGCCAAAGCGAAAAACAGTATGCCGGTAACGAAAATCACGATCGTACCGCGAACAAGCGGTGCATTGGGATACACCCTGCAGGTTCCGGAGGAGGAAAGCAACCTGATTACCAAAGAAGAAGCATTTACCAAAATCATGACCTGCTGCGGTGGACGTGCGGCAGAGGATCTGGTGTTTCATTCCATCACCAGTGGTGCCAGCAATGATATTGAGCAGGCAACCAAGATTGCCAGAAGTATGATTACGCGTCTGGGAATGAGTGAAACCTTCGGGATGACAGCTCTGGAAACTGTGAATAATAAATATCTGGGTGGCGATACCTCGCTTGCCTGCAGTGATCAGACAGCAACCCGTGTCGATGAAGAGGTCGTCAAGCTGATACAGCAGGCCTATGAGGAAGCACGCCGCATTCTGGAGGAGAACAAGGAGAAGCTGCATGAGCTGGCAAAATTCCTGTATGAGCGTGAAACGATAACAGGAGAGCAGTTTATGGAGATCGTCAATCGTGTTCCTCAGCTCGAAACAGCACAGGATTTGTAGAAAGAAAGCGAAAAGCAGCGCTTTCTTTTGCGTTATCAAAGGCGTGCTGTGCTATAATAGAAACGTAGTATAAACGTGAAGCAAGCACGAGGAGGGTTCTATGCCAAATATTATTACACATAAGATTTTTGCGGAAGAAGTGCTGAAGAGCATGACCAAGCACGATATCCGTTCTATGATAGAGCGTCATCCGCAGATTTTCTACATCGGCAGCAACGGTCCTGATTTCCTGTTCTTTTCTCATATCAAGCCATGGGAATCCTATAAAAGTCATGCGCTGAACAGGCTGGGCAGTGCCATGCATGCCCATGGCATCAATGCATTTTATGAAACCGCAATCGAATGTATCCGCGCACAAAAGCATGCGGATATCAAAGAGCTGATGAGCGTCTATCTGTTCGGTCATCTGTGTCACTGGGCGTTGGATAAGACAACGCATCCCTATATTTTCTATCGGACAGGAAACTGCCGGGGTGTCAGTGCAGGTCTGCATCACCGCTTTGAATCAATGATGGATACCATGATGCTGGAAAAATACCGCGGATTAAGCATACGGGATTATCCGTGCTATGAAATCTGCGCATATGATGAGGATATCTTGAAAGCGATTGCCCGCATATATGTACCGGCTGCCCGCAAGGTTTATCATCATGAGGTCAAGGTTCACGATATCAGGGAAACGCTGAATTCCTGGTATGATGTACAGAAGCTGCTGTACGATCCTAAAAATATCAAGTATCCGCTGTTAAAGGGCTTTGAGACAATCGCCCGCAAGCCTTGGGCTGTCAGTGGCAATGTTGTCCGTCCGTCGGTGGATGAGCGCTACGATGTATTGAATGAAGAGCATGCGATCTGGAAGCATCCGTGTGATGATACGATTACATCCAATGCTTCTTTTATCGACATGTTCAACGAAGCAATCGAAACCGCTGTTCATGTGGTTGATAAGGCATACGGCTGTATAGAATATGGAGCTGACAGCCATACCGTACTTGATCTATTGCAGGATGCCGCCTACGATACCGGTATGGACGGCAAGCGGGATATGAAGTATTTTGATATTATCTACGATTGAGGAACATAGTAAGATGGGCATGTCCGCAATGTATGCGTGCGGCATGCTCTTTTCTATAGGAGAGCTGTAAGAAATCGTGCATATACTGAAGGAAGAGAGGAGAATGTACTATGAAGCTGTTTGATTTACATGCGGACATCGGATATGATGTTATGCAGAAGAAGCTCACGGAAACAGATATACTGAATCGCTTTCACGTGCAGAAGTTTTTAGAGGGGGAGGTTTTTTATGTCGGTATGGCATCCTTTTTTGAGGGAAGTGAAACGTGGGACTATATGCAGGATATGGTGCTGTCCCTGAAAAAGGAAATCGAGCATTGCGAGATGATCGATTTAGTGCTCTGCGCAAAGGATATGAAGGAAAACGGACATATCAAGGCAATACTTACCGTAGAGGGAATGTGTGGTATCAAGGAGCATGCCAGAGAAAAAATCGAGTGGCTGTATGCGCAGGGGGTACGGATTGCCTCCTTTTGCTGGAACGAGGAAAATCTGCTGGCAACCGGCGTAAAGGGAAATCCAGAGCATGGCCTTCATCCGCTCGGGGAAGAGGCATTACAGGCAATGATTGACTGCAACATGCTGGTGGATGTATCCCATGCCAATGAGCGAACCTTCTGGGATATTATGGCGCATCCCTCAGCACGCGTCATCGCCACGCATTCCAATGCACGAGCATTGTGTGATCATCCCCGTAATCTTTGGGACGATCAGCTGCAGGCTATCGCTAAGCGCGGTGGAATCATCGGCATGAACAGTGCGCCGGCGTTTGTCCATGCGTGTCCTGAAAAGCGCGATATTCCTCATCTGGTTGCTCATATGCAGTATATAAAGCAGCTGACAGGAATTGAAACACTGGCACTGGGGCTTGATTATATGGATTTCTATGAGGGCTGTGAGGAGCTGCATACCAAGCATCTGGAGGATTGTTCAAAGAGCCAGCGGCTGATTGAGGAAATGCGCAATCAGAATTTCAGTGAGGAAGAGGTAAGGCAGATCGCCAGTGAGAATGCATTGCGCAAGCTGAAAGAGGTTTTGTAATAGACGTGGACATAAGGAAGAAGTGTCGCAAATCAGGCTCTTTCCCGCTTTCATATACAAGCATAAGCTATAGAAGAAGAAGTAAAATTCCTGTGGAATCAGGAGCTTTATTTCTTCTTTTGCTTTTCTTACAACGTAATGAATTATCTAGTATCAAGAGCATTGGTTGCTGTACTCCAGCTTGAGCTATCTCTGTTTTTCTTGTCTTCTTAACAATCAGGAAATAGAATCGTATCGTAAGGAGAATAGCAGCTATGAAAAAAATACTACTATTCGTTTCGTTGCTTCGTGCCTGCTCAGCAATAGGAAAAAAGAGCGATAAGAAAGAGATTCAGACTACTCTGAAGAACGATAAGAATACAGAACGTGTAAGTCTATGCAAAGGACAGGCTAGCGGTGATGAGCATCACAACCTGAGCAAACAGAAAGACAGCGATGAATTTGATTCTGATGTTGCGAAGGTAAAGTCACAGATAACAAGTTCACTCATACATCGTATTCTACATGAGGTCTTCTTGAACAATACGATTTAGCATACAGTGGAAAGCAGTACAGAGAATTTTTTTCAATAGCTAGCGCAGAAGCCAGCTGAAAATTGGCATTGCAGCTACTGTTGCATAGACATACCGGATGCTCCTGAAAGCAAATAAACATACCTTTTTCATGGAGCTACTGAAATGCAGAAAAAAGAGATAGGAATAACGGAAAGAGAAAACCAGTAAAGAAAAAGAACGCAGGCTACGCGTTCTGCATGCTTTTCATTTCGGTGACCTTTTTGCGAAGCAGCTGTTCCGCCAGTTCTGGATCATTCACATCCATAACACACGCTTCCATCGGGCACATACCGGTTTTGGTCCGGTTGATGATATAGGGGACCTGTTCGTCATAGGTTACCGGTAGGTTGTACTGCTGAAAGATTTCCAGTGCATGTGAGGAAATGACACAGGCATGTAGCTGACGTACCTCTCCGCGCACCATTAACAGCGCTGCTGCTTTGCCAATGACTTTGTCAACCAGCTGAGCACCCTGCAGCTGTCCCTGATCCAGCAGATGCAGGATGGGGAGGATGCCGTTCGCATGTTCCTTGTACAGCCGCTGCTTCTGTAATACGACACAGGTAAGCTCCTCCGCTTTCAGAATTCTAATAAGTTCATCCATGATTTTCTCCTTTTTGTTGTAAAAAAATAGGTCATTTTCCTTGCTTTTTCAATAAAATCGTGAAAATGAAACTGTATGAAAAAAGACGATATTCATCATCGCCCTTACAATACTAGTCTATCACAAATCCATTGAAAATGTAAGCCTGTTAAATCTAATTTTTTTGCGTATAATAAAGATATACAAACAAGGAGGGATTTTATATGAAAGTCCAGATCTACGGAAAAAACATTACAGTAACTCCAGCGATTGCTGAAAAAATCGAGAAAAAATTGAACCATCTCGAAAAGTATTTCATAATTGATGAAAACGTGGTCGCTAATGTGGTGGTACGGGTGTATCCGAATAAACAGAAAATCGAGGTTACAATCCCTACAAAATTTGCAGTATTGCGTGCAGAGGTTGTACAGGATGATTTATATGCAGCGATCGATTTGGCGATTGATAAATTAGAAGATCAGATTCGTCGTCAGAAAACAAGACTGACAAGAAAAAATAAAGAGAAACTGGCATATGCGTTCATTGAAGAGGAGGAAATTGAAGAAGAATTTGACGATACCGATAATGAGCTGGTACGTACAAAATCACTGGTTCCGGATACTATGGAGCTGGATGAGGCGATCATGCGTATGGAAATGCTGAACCACAGCTTCTTCATTTACCGTGATGATGAAACGAAGGAAATAGCGGTTGTCTATAAGCGTCATGACGGCGGTTATGGATTGATTGAAACTGAATAATAGAAATCAAGCAGGCGATGTGCAGCAACTGGCACACCGCCTGTTTCTGTATATATCCGTTACCCTCATGATCATTTCTATCAAGGAACAAAAAGAGGAAGCTATCAAAATTTACATCTAACCTTTTTTTGACGCAATGATAATCTCGATATGTAGACAATTAAAGAAGGACTTTCTCCTCACGATAAGTTAGGCCTTTATATATGCAGGAAGGGAAGGTATACCGATCGTACGATTGTGGCGCAATGCATTGCGTACCCTGAGAATTCTCGATTGTGAAGGCTATGGATTGACACGGGATGATGTTGTCATGATTGCTGTCTGCGGCATTCACAAGCGAAATCGGTATCCTCCGTTTACATATAGAAACGGATCGTACGATGGATGAAGAACGCATGAGCACCTCCACTGAAAGATAGGGGTGATGAATCCTGCATAAATTGATAAGCTTTATACGCGAGCGATGAATCAGAAATCGAGCCGCTATGCCAGAGCATGCGAATATGGATATCTGCTTTTACAACCTATGGTTGATATTATCCACTTTCTATCCATTGTTATCAACTGATGCTTTATTTATAATGGAAATGTAGAAAGGTTGTGATCATATGGAATTGACGCTTGGAGGCAGAATTCAGACCCTGCGAAAGCAAAGAGGAATTACACAGGAGGAGCTGTCCAAGGCTATGCAGGTATCCACACAGGCAGTATCCAAGTGGGAGTGCGGTGGAACACCGGATGCTATGCTGTTACCGAGGCTGGCGGATTATTTTAATGTTTCCATCGATTATTTGTTTGGTAGAGAGGAACAAGCGCCGGAAAGACTAAGCGATCTGGTGTTTCAGAAGCTAAAGGGGCTAGAGCGTAGCAAGCAGCTGGAGCTGGCATTTGAAATCTGTTATATGATGGAAAATGCAATCGGTAAAATTCCGCATCATGAGGCGCTTCCCGACCAGGAGAGCTTTATGATGCAGGAGGGTGCAGAGCCCCTGCTGTATCAGGTGCTGTATGATGATGTGTATTCCTGCATGCGGTTGAACGAGGAATTTCATTATTTTCTATACGTACCGCAGCCGTCCTGTGGCTTTCTGCATGCTCTTCCTGCGCAGGAGGAATTTGAGGAGCTGCTGGCTTTTTTAAATAAACCGCATTGCTTTGCGATGCTGTTTCAGCTATCGAAGTGTCCGCAGGGAAGGGGCTTTCAGGTAGAAGGGCTCGCAAAGAAATTGCATATTGAAGGAAGCGATGCCGCAAAGATTTTACAGGATTTAAAAAAACGGCAGATCGTTACTGAAATTCAGCTGGAGAAGGAGAATGGGGTGGAGCCAATTTATGTACTGAGTGAAAAGCCGGGTTTTCTGCCAATGCTGCTGTTTATGGCTGCCTACATACAATCGGGAGTAATTTACGGCTATTTCGCCATGGATCGTGAGCTGCCTATATTGGATGAGGAGGCATCTCATGAGTAGCATCAAATCTGCTGTATACAAAAAGAACCGTATGAATTTTATATTAGCCTTGCTGGGCTCGATTGGCAATGCAGGTATAGCGGTAGGAGTTGCCTTTTTATTACGTGAATTTGTTGATATAGCAATCAGCGGTTCTATGGATGCGCTTTACCATATGCTTAAACTGTTTGTTCTTCTATTGCTTGTGATGGTGCTCGTTGACAGTATCAGCTTCGTATTTACCAATCGCTTTATCTGCCGGGGGATGCGTCAGTATAAGCATATGCTGTTAAAAGGGCTGCTGCAGCGTAGTATTTCCTCCTTTCAAAAGGGGGCGAGTGCACAGTGCATGTCTGCATTAAGCAATGATGCAACGGCGATTGAAAACAATCATTTAGAAGCAACCTTTGAGCTGTATACCTATGGTATGATGCTTGCGGCCGGTCTTGGCTCTATGCTGTATCTGGACAGCTATGTAACATGCTGTGTGATTGTGGCAAGTATGATTCCCCTGCTGGTGTCCGTGTTGTTTTCTCATGCTTTGCAAAATGCAGAGCGCTGTACATCCAAGCAGTATGCAGGCTTCACGGGGCTGCTGAAGGATCTGTTCAGCGGCTTCACGGTCATCAAAAGCTTTCAGGCAGAAGCTGTGATACTCGATGCTTTTGAACGGGAAAATGAAGCGCTGGAAATATCAAAAAAACGTCGCAGGGATCTGATTTCCATACTGATGCTGCTGTCGCAGATATCCGGATTTCTCGTGAATCTGGTTGTATTTGGTCTGGGTGCCTGGTTGTGTATACAGGGGAGGATGACCGCAGGAACCGTGATCGCATTTGTCCAGCTGCTGAATTACATTACGATGCCGATTGAAAAGCTTCCTGCTCTGTATTCGGCAAGAAAGGCGAGCGTTGCCCTCATGGAGAAAGGAGAAGCCCTTTTACAAGCAGAGGATGAAGCGCTCGATGCGAAAACTGTAATGGATTTTCGGCATGCGATTACATTGGAGCACGTGAATTTCTCCTATGAAGACGGGAACCAGGTCTTATCCGATATCAATATTTGTTTTGAAAAGGGAAAACGGTATGCTGTTGTTGGGGCCAGCGGAAGTGGAAAATCCACCCTGCTGCAGCTATTGCTGGGATATGAGCGAGGCTATGAAGGGAATATTTTTCTGGATGATACAGAGCTAAATACATTGAGCAGAGACAGTCTTTACCATCTGGTATCTCTGGTTCAGCAAAATGTCTTTGTTTTTCATGCGACGCTGTTGGAGAATATCACGATGTTTCAAAGCTTTCCTCCAGAGGTCTGTGAGCATGCCATGCATTGCAGTGGTCTGGATGCACTTGTACGTGAAAAGGGGACCGATTATCTGTGTGGGGAGAACGGATGTCAGCTTTCCGGAGGCGAAAAACAGCGAATCAGTATTGCACGGGGTCTGATTCGTCATGCGCAAATCCTTATGATGGATGAAGCGACGGCAGCATTGGATCATGCAACGGCTCGTTTCGTAGAAGAGTCGATTCTGCGGCTAAGTGATGTGACCGCAATCGTCGTCACCCATAAGCTGCATGCGGATATGCTGAGGCAGTATGATCAGATACTCGTTATGAAGGATGGACGGCTGGAAGAGGCTGGCACATTTGAAGAGCTGTACAGGAAGAAGGGCTGCTTTTATTCACTGTATTGCTTGCGTGTCTGAATATAGAAAGGATCTCTTACAGAGGTTCTTTCGTGCGTTTTACATAAAAAAGCAAAAAACAGTTGAAATCCGAAAGAAAATTTGATATTATTATTAGGCGCTAAGATGTCTACATAGCTCAGCTGGATAGAGCACACGCCTTCTAAGCGTGCGGTCGCAGGTTCGAATCCTGCTGTGGACGCCATGTATAAAATAACCCGGTCATGCCGGGTTTTTTCTTCTTTTCTTCATGTATTCTCTGTCGTGGTTAAAAGATGAATACAGCACAACGGCACCTATAATATCTTACAAAAAGGCATTTCTTACAGGAAGTGCTCAACTGCTTCGGAAAGGCTTGTATACCTGTAATTTCCTATATTTTCTTATAGCTTACAGCATCAAGCGATTTGAAAATGTGAAAACAGCGTGTAAAATTATAAAAAAGCATTTATAATAGAGGCATGAGCGATGGGAGAGGATTTCTATGGATAAAAATTATGAAAGCTGGAGTCTGGAAAAAATACAGGCTGAAATCATGCAAGTGCGCCTTATCGATTTGAAGCGGGAATATGAGCTTTGTATGATTTTATCAGAAAAGGCAAAGCTGTTTCATGACGTATATGCACTGGCCTTTTCCTATACCTTTATCAGTGATTTTTATCTGGCCTCAAAGAAAAATAAAGAGTGCATCCGTTATCTAAGGCGTGCGAAAAAGCTGTGCGAATCCACAAATTACACCGAGCTTCTAGCCAGAATATATAATTTTTACGGCATGTATTATAATTCAAATTATGAGGAAATCAATGCTCTGGAGGCATATTTAAAGTCACTGGATGCTGCTGAAAAATGTCAGAATCTGACACTGATGTCAAGTGCATATAACAATATTGCGACATGCTTTGAACTAAAACGCAATTATACGGAAGCGATTCAGTATTATGAAAAATGCTATGAGCTCCTGCAGCAGATGGATCAGGACAGTGCATATTCAAAAGCTGTTGTTTTATCAAATCTGTGCAACTGTGAGTATAAATTAAAAGATGCTGCAGCATTGCGTGTTTATTTTTCCCGTTTTGACCAGATGGATCGGTGCAGCTTTGTGGAAGCGATGAAGCTTTTGTATCTTTTCTGCAAGCTGATGTATTTGCGTCTGCAGGATGCAGCATCGTTACAGGCTGTTATGGAGGAGCTGCTGCTTGAACAGGAAAAGGTGGAGAACCGTTTGCTCGTTTATCAGATATTAAAGAATATATGCTCGATTATGCTGGAAATAGAAAATCAGCCGTATTCAAAAAGGCTGCTGAAGATTTTGCAGGCTATTGAGGATGAGGATGATATTAAGTCCAGAAGAGAGCTTCAAAAGCTGATTGTCAGCTATTATGAGAAATTCGGAACAAAGGAAGAGCTGCTGCAGGCTTATCGGGATTTCTATACGATTATACTTACGATAGAGGATACAGACATGGAGGACAACAGCAGCGGTCTTACAGCGGCTTTGGAGCTTTACCGAACCAAGGAAAGGCAGGTATCTCTGGAAAAAGAAAATGAACAGCTTGAACGGCTTATGAATATCGATGATCTTACCAGCATCTTCAATCGCCGCTGCTTCAATGAGGATATCACCGCTTCCGCTTTGCAAAAAGAGAAAGCCGTGGCAGTGGCTATGCTGGATATTGATTATTTCAAGGAATATAACGATATGTACGGACACCAGATGGGGGATCAGGCGTTGGTGGAGGTAGGCAGCTGTATGAAGCGGTATGAAAAAAAGGGGGAGATTCAGTTTTATCGGTATGGCGGAGATGAATTTTCTGCTATTTTTATCGGGCAGTCAGAGGAAGCTGTACGGAAAACAATGCTGGCACTTACGAATGATATCCGCGCAAAAAAGATTCCCCATAAAGGCTCAAAAACAGAACAGATTTTGACTCTGTCCTTCGGTTATGCATTCCATTCACAGGAGCTTGTGGATATGACGCTGCTGATCAAACAGGCAGATGAACAGCTGTATCAGCATAAAAAGCTGCGCAGGCAGCGGTATAATACCACAGAAGCAGTAACTGAAAAGCCAAAGAACTGCGAGAAGACAGCGTAGCTATGCGAAAGCAAACAAGCGCTTTCAAAGCGATTGCGCTGTCTGCTTGATTTGAGAAAATAAGCTGGTCGTACAGGGAGTGCATGCGTTCCTGAACTTTTTCCAAATTGCATAAAAATGCTCATGATCATCCTTTCGCATAATAACCGGCTTTCTGTAGTGATTTTGTTGTGGGATCACAGAAAGGCTAGGTGCCACCTTCAGGTAAAAAAGATAAAAAACCTGCTTTTTTATACATGTAAAGCAGGTCTATTTTTTTGTTTATGTTGATAGTGAAAACAGCTGTTTCACAGCATATATTCGGCTGCTGCTACATATGGATTATCAAGCAGGGAGAAGAATTCCTCCATTGGCATAGGCTTGTAGAAATAGAAGCCCTGCACGGCATCACAGCCGATAGAGGCAAGAAAATCAACGTCTTCTTTTCTCTCCACACCCTCCGCAATAACCTTCATGCCGATGCTTTTGATCAGATGGATAATCGTTTTCAGTATTTCCTTATTCAAATCGCTTAATTCATCGACAAAGAAGCAGCGGTCTATTTTTATAATATCCAGATCACATTCCTTTAAAATCTCAAAATTGGAAAATCCGTTTCCAAAATCATCTAGTGAGCAGGAAAATCCCATTTCATGAAAGATGCGTATGTTTTTCTTTAAAATATCCTTGTGGATGTCTATATTTTCCATAAACTCGATTTCCAGATACCGGGGATCGATTGCATTTTCCTTAACGGTTTTCGCATACTCGTCAATATAATAGACGTCCTTGAAAAAAGAATTTGAAATATTAAAGCTGATTCTGACGTTTTCCTTTTTTCTGTTCTCCCGCTCCTTTAATTGCTCAACAACGGTTTTGAATACATAATAATCAATGATGCGGATAAATCCGTTTTTGTTAAGCATGGGCAGAAACTCCGATGCCGGCAACAGGTTCTCATGATCCTGCAATCGCAGCAGCGCCTCTCCTCCGATGATTTTCCGTGTCTTCAAATCAATTTTAGGCTGTATATAAACACGGTACATGCCCTGATCCTTGGCCTTTGCCGTATATTCCTCTAAGTAACAGTTTCGTATGTATTTATCGTAGGTAGCCTGCTTGTAAATCTCATAGCTGAACACCCGGCGATCCAGACTATCGCACATCAGCCTGCAGAAGCGGGCCTTTTCAAACGCCTCCGCAAAGGGAACAGTCGCAGATTCAATGAAGTATATGCCAAAGGAGGTGTAAATATTATGATAAACATATTTGTTATCAATATCAAAAATCAAATCTACCAGCTTATACAGCCAAATCCTTTCAAGCTCCTGGCGGGACGTGTAAGAGACAAGCAGTATGAAATCGTCTGCCTCCTTGCGTGTGATGATATCGTCAGGCTGTAAATAGGCCTGTATCAGTTCTTCCACATCCTGCAGAATTTTATCTGCTTCCTCTCTGCCATACACATGATTCATATAGCGAAACTTTTTTATATTCATATTGATCATTGCATAGGATTTTCCGGATGCCATTGCCCGGCAATAGAAATCCTTACAATCGGATACAGCAGCTGTACGCATGGCGACACCCCTTTGCTTGATTTTGTAAACATTATATCACAAATAGTTTCAACTTTATCCCGTAAAATAGAAAGCTTCACAAGAGGTCATCAAAACAGCAGCCGTATGCAGGGGGGATGAAGAAGGTGTTCACAGTTCTTCCAACAGCTCCTTTTCATACACAAATAGCACAGAAATAAGCGATAACTACAGCGTTTTCTTCGGATGCGCAAAGGGAAAAGCACCCCTTTGAAAAAAAACACCTAAAATTGCTGAAAATGTCAAAAAAATCTATATGAATTACATATTTTGTGTTATATTTTATTATAAAACGAATCCTGATATCACGTAGGAAAATCAGGTGTTTGATGCATAGCGGGCAATACGGCTTTACCTCCCGTTTTCCTATCCTAAGCGTATCAAAGCGGGCAATTATGTAAAATATTTCCAGTAGACATACAGAAGAATATGATTAAAATATATCATTGTTTTATGAAGGTATTTTCAATCGAAGGAAAGGAAGCGCTACGATGGAGTATGGATATGCACGTGTATCGGCAAAGGATCAGAATCTGGACAGGCAGATTTTATCATTGATGGATGCAGGAGTGAGTAAAAACAACATCTTTATAGAGAAGGTTTCCGGAAAGAATTTTGAGAGAAAGCAGTATAAAAAGCTGTTGAATCAGATACAAAAGGGAGATGTGATCTTCATCAAATCCATAGACCGTCTGGGAAGAGATTATCTGGAAATCATGGACCAGTGGCGTCTGATCAATCGGGTGAAGGAGGTTGACATCGTCGTACTGGATTTTGATTTACTGGATACGCGCCAGTATATCAGCGGACTGACCGGTCAGTTTATAACCCACCTTGTGCTGCAAATCCTAAGCTATGTTGCACAAATCGAACGTGAGAATATTTTAATCCGACAATCGGAGGGTATCGCATGTGCGAAAAGAAAGGGAGTGAAATTCGGGCGTCCCAAAAAGCCGATGCCTGAAAACTTCGAGGAGATCTACCGAGACTGGAGGAATTGCAGAATCAGTATGCGGGAGGCAAGTCGCAGATTGTCCACAAATCCGACATTGTTTTCCAGATGGGTGAACGACTTTGAAGAAAGTCTTGCAACAGAACACGAATAGCTGAAAGCCTGTACGCTTATCAGCTGCGATAAGAGAAGAAACCGGGAACAGATGCTCCTGGCTTTTTTTTTGTAAAAACAGCGCTTTTTCAGACCTTCTAAGGATTGTAAACTTTCTGAATGGAAAATTATGTAAGAAAATGTCATAAAACGTATACATTTCATAACACACGAGTATTGAGAAAAAACTACAGGAAATGTAGGCTTTTTCCGCTTTTTAGTATTATAACACAGGTTTCACAAAAAGTATGCTTTTTATAACAGGCGATGCAATAGCATTGACGATTCAGAGGGCGGGTGTATAAACGAAATCAACTAGATACATGCTTGTATCTGCATAGCAGATCGGGTTTTCAACCCTTTAAAATTCATATTCGGCAATATCAAGTCAAAGAAAAGGAGAACTTTCAAATGAAAAAACAAAGTCTTAAAAAAAACAAAAAGGGATTTACACTGATTGAAATCATCGTTGTTTTGATTATCATCGGCATACTGATTGCGATTGCAGTGCCTAGCGTATTGGGATACATAGGGAAAGCGGAGGATGTGAAGCATGAAGCAAACGCGAGAACCGGCTTCCTTGCGGCACAGACCATCCTGGTGAAGAAGAATGCAAAAAATCAGCCTGTTGCGACAGATGATTTTAAAGCAGCTAAATTAAATGAAGAAGCGAATGCAGATAATGTCATTGATGCAGCTGCGTGTTCACTTGATAGCGGCGCTGTAGGGAACAAAAAAATCACAGTGTGCTACATCCGTCCGACGGGCATGGATGCGGATAAATATGTGAAATTCACAACAGATGATGAGGCTGTTGTCGTAAAGGGGACGACATTAACCGATGGTACTGTTCCTTCCGGATCATAAAAAATAGAACGGATGAACGGGAAGACAGGGGGCAAAAGCCTGCCTTCAGTCTTCCCGCCCTTGGTTTCACAACGTCTAACCTGTGCAGCTTTTGCACCGATAAAGGCTTGAAAAGTCATATCCATGTGTATCCCAAAACAGGTCTGATACATTTGCACCAGCAAAGGTGCAGGGCACAGGATATGTCTTGTAGGGATCAACCAACATGCTTCATCACACTATAATACGCCTGTAAGTGCAAAACAGGAAAGTAGACAAACACCTGCATCCTGCAAAGGGAGGCAAAGGCTCTTAGCTCTGCTGGAGCGCACAATCATCGTATGCAATTCTGAATCTCTGCCAGCTTTATAAGATATGAGGTGAAACTGTATATGCCACTGTATAAATATACTGCGAAAGATCTGGATTCTAAAAAAATAAGCGGAAAGCTGGAGGCTGCAAGTGAAAAAGAGCTTGCATCTTTTCTGTTTTCAAAGGAACAGTATCTCATCAGATGCAGGGATGTGACAGAAGAGGAAACACAAAATTATAAAATGAAATTGAAGGAGCTGTCTGATTTTTCCCGCCAGATTGGTACCATGCTGGGCTCCGGCGTAAGTCTGATCCGTGCAGTTTCCATTCTCGTACAACGGGAGCGAAAGCCGAAGCTAAAGCAGATTTATACGAATCTTTACCGTATGCTGCAGCAGGGGAAAACACTGTCTATGGCAATGAGCGAACAAAAGGCTGCTTTTCCGGAGCTAATGATCAATATGTATCGCTCCGGGGAATCCAGCGGGCAGATGGAAAAGGTCGCAATGACCATGGCAGTACAATATGAAAAGGATTACCGCATACAGACCAAGCTGCGCAATGCCATGATTTATCCCATCATTCTTGGAATCACCACCATACTGGTCATCATCGCTGTGTTTGTGAAAATCATTCCGCAGTTTACACAGCTGTTCAATGGTATGCAGCTGCCCTTAGTGACCGTGATCATCCAGGGCCTATCTGATTTCATGGTGCATTACTGGTACTGGATGCTCATTGTCGTATTATGTGTGATTGCGGCAGTAAGCAGTCTTCTTCGCATGGAGCGGGTACGCTATGCGGTTGATAAAAAAAAGCTTACTCTCTGGAAAATCGGAGAGCTTATGCAGACGATTTACACAGCACGCTTTGCACGGACGCTTTGTTCCCTATACAGCAGCGGTGTGACCATCCTGCATGCTTTGACGATTGTTCGCAGTACCATTGGGAATACCTATATCGCTTCCCAGTTTGATCAGGTTATCAGCATCGTGAAAAACGGCGGCGCGCTGTCACAGGCCATTCAGAGCATGGATGGCTTTGATTCCAAGCTGGCCAGCTCGATATTTGTCGGTGAGGAGAGCGGTAAGCTGGATGCCATGCTGACATCGCTGGCAGACGAATTTGATTATGAGGCAGAGATGGCAACCCAGCGCATGATTTCCTTTATGGAGCCTGCGATGATCGTTGTGCTGGCATTGTTTGTTTTGCTTGTCATGCTGGCGGTGCTGCTGCCGATCTATCAGATGTATCAGAATCCGACAGGACTGAAATAGAAGGGAGTCTTCCACATGGGAACAGAGCACGTTGTTTATATATCTTCACACGCAATTCAACAGATCAAAGGCTCCTGTGAACAGGATGATGTTATCAAGGTGCAGTCCTGTAAAGAGGTGGCCTTGGATGATAATGCAATCATCAACGGTGTGATTACCGATGAGCAGCAGGTGACAAAGGGCTTGCAGACACTGGCGGCATCCGGTGTCCGCGCATGCAGGCTGGTCATAGACAGCGGCCAGATTTTAATGAAAAACATAGAGATTCCGATGATGAAAAAGCGGGAGATCAAGGATGTTGTAAAGCATGCACTATCGGATATTGACAGCTCCTATGAGGATTTGCTGTACGATTACAGCGTATTGAGCACACGGCTGGAAAACAAACGAAATAAAGCGGAGATTCTATGCTGCGGTATGGAGCGCAAGCTGCTTGCCTCTTATGTTGAGGTCTTTGAGCATGCAGGAATACGACTGCTTTCCGTTGATGTATCGGTTAATGCCCTGCTGAAGCTGACACAGGAGCTGAACGATTTTATAAACAAGACCTATATTGTATCGGTTGTCGATGCCAATAATGTTTCCTCGTATTTGTTTATCGATAATCACTATGTGTTTTCCAAGCGGGCACGCTTATTCTCGGAGCGTGGTTCCCATGCGTTTATAACCGAGATGATCAGCACGGTTTCTCAGCTGATGCAATTTGGAAAATCCAATTACAGTCATGCGGTAGCATATGCCTATTTCTGCGGACTGAATGAACAGGAGAATGCTGTTGTCAATGAAAGTGTGCAATCCAATCTCCATATAGCATCTGAAGTGTTTCCCAACGCAGGACTCATCAGCATTGCGGATAAAGAGGAACGAAAGAAATTCCAATTACATTCCTACGTGTATGCAGTAGGTGCTCTTATTAGAAAGTAGGATGAAAGAATGGCAGGAAAAGCTCTTAAAATGAAGGATATCGATTTGCTGAAGGTATATGAAAAAAAGCAAGCATTCGGAAAGCATCCGCAATATCTGAAATACGTGGCACCTCTTTTGCTGTTTTCAGTGGTTGTCGCTATGCTCTTCGGATGGAAATTTTTTGAAAATCGTTCATTGTCACAAAATTTGACAGATATCCGACAGGAAATAAAACAGAAAAAGGAAGCACTGGAAAACGACACGCAGCAGCAGGAATACAAGCAGTACATAGAGCTGCGCAATACCCTTACCCGATTGACGGTATTGCGCAAAAATCTGTCCTCCTATCCCAAGCTGCAGCAGAATACCTTTGACAATATCCTGCTTGCAGCCGATCTCAGTGTGAATGTCGTATCCTTTTCCTATACAAGAGATTCTGAAATCATCACCCTGCAAACAGAGGCGGACAGTGCAGATGCAACCGAGCAGTTCATTCGCCGATTGAAAAGCACCGGACTTTTTTCGGAAGTTACGTACAGTGGCTATACCCTCGTAGAGAAAACAACAGAAACGAAGGTATCTTCACAGTCGGAAAAAACAACAGCCGCAGAAGCAAATACAGATACGAAAACAAACAACACTGGGGATACTGCTGCGGATGAATTGCTGAAGCTGCTGCAGGAGGCAGCGAAAACGCAGGAAAAGGAAGTCGTCAGTACGACAACACAGGCTTATACAGCAACCGTGCTATGCACATTAAGGTAAGGGACAGCTTATGAAACTGAATAAAAGAGAAAAGCGGCTTTTGTATATCCTGCTGTGTGTGCTTTTGGTGGTCGGAGGAATCTTTCTGGTTGTACTTCCGGCCTTTGAAAAAAATACTTCACTGAAAGCGAAGTATAAGCAGGCAGAGCAGGAAATGGCGGCATTATCAAATACTGATAGCAATGCAACGGAGGCAGCCAAGGATACAAAAAGCATACATAATAAAATAAAAAAGCTGAACGATTCCTTTTACTCCAGCATGCAGAAGGAGGATCTGGACGCCATGCTGACACAGCTGGTCATGGATCATGGACTGACTCCGGTATCGCTTACCATTGAGGATGCGAAGGAAGAGGAGGTCCTCAGCTTTACAGAACAGAAACAGAAAAATAAAGACAGTAAGAATCCAGCGGAAGTCTATAGGATGCAGGTTTATAATGCTGAAATGCAGGTTAGTGGGGATGTTTTGAAGCTGCAGCAGCTGGTAGATACAGCGAACTCTTCCAAATCGATGAAGGTCAGTGCGCTCTCCTATACGGAGCAGAATCAGGAGCAGAAAACAATGCGTGTGACATTCAAGGTTTTCATGGTGGATTGATGGCAGGAGGGAATAGGATGCAGAAGAATACAAAGGGCTCTGCATTGATCTGGGCGATTGCTGTCATCATGATGCTGATGGTCGTTTTTATCGGAGTATTATCACTTTCCCATACCTATTACAGCCGTTCCTATAGCTTGAACAGCAGGCGGCAGGCAGAGCTCAGCGCCCAGTCCGTATTGACGGATATGGTGTCCCGCATAGAATCGAGAAATATAAAATACACACAGTTTATTCCCGCGCATGATGGAGAGCGTGAGACTTTACAAATCGAACTGCCTGCAGAAATGGGAAGTGTGGAGCATGCGAGTATTCTTCGGACACAGGATGGGGAAGGACGGCAGAAAATCATATTGGAGGTGCAGTGCACATATTCTGCGCAAACTGCATGTATGAAAGCGGATATGATTGGGACAAACATAAATACGAGTACAGACTTGAAGTGGCAGCTGCAGCGGTATTATTGAATTGTGACAAAAAGCAGAAATGAGGTGGCGCTATGGGAAATAAAGGGATGACACTGCTGGAAACAATCGTAAGTATTCTGATTTTATCCATAGCTGGTTTGATTTTCATATCGGGATTCACGACTGTTTTAAATACCTTCCAAAAAGCGGAAAGTGTAAAAAATCAAAGTGATGCGGTTTACTCGGCAATTCATCAGGGAGGTAGCGCGTCTGTTAAGAAAAAAGGAAAAAAGATTTCCTATACAATATCCGGAAACGGAAAAGCAGTCACCGTCTCACCGACCCTTATGCGCTATTATATGGCACAGGAGGATGTCAGTCTTTCAGTGATCAGTGACGAGGTATTGAAGACCTTAAGCACCTATGAGGAATACAAGACTCTGGTAATCAATGCGAATGCATTGGTAAACTTTGCAGAGGATGTATATTTTCCAGATTCACAAAGTAACTCATCTAATATGACATGGAACGGCTTCAGCAAGTATTATGAAAAATTGACAGGCTGGAAACAATTCCCGAAGCAGCTGCTTCCCAAACCGCTGCAGCAATCCGGAAAATCCTATTATATCAGACCCATCAGCCCATGGAACAAAACAGTTGATCAAAATAAACGACAGTCAATTTTTTATCTGAGTACAGATAATCAGTTTTACCCAGGCAGCTTTCATAATGGTTCCAGCGAGGTGCTGTCAGTTATTTATGATTTAGATAATAAGCGCTGGTATTATGATCCATCCATGCAGATGACGCTTACATATCGTATCGTTGATGACTATAGCTTTTATGCGGATATCGATCGAAATGGCGTTGTGTTTAAAAGCTATGGCGAGCTGATGAGCTATATTCGCAAGCCTGAAAACGGATGGCTGATGCTGGATGAAGAGGCGGAGTTTGATGGGAGCGATACGGATAGCATATGGCTGTAGAAATGGAGATGGTGAGGTTGCATAAGAAGGGGTTTACGCTGATTGAGATAATTGTAACATTGCTGATTGCATCGATTGTTATGCTTGTAGCCGGCACCATGATATTCAATTCTCTGAATTTCTTCCAAAGAACTGCGACATCGGATGCCGATAAGCAGGTACTGGATGATATATCTGAGGTGATTAAGGATGAGCTGATGTTTGCTACCGAGGTTAAGCTGGCAGTAGATGCGGATCGTCCGCAAGGGGATGGCTGGGACTGTCTGTATGAAAAAGACGGATATCTGATGAAAAACGGAAAGCTGCTGTATGAGAAAAATTTTTATAATGGAAATACTCTGCAATGGGTAATAAAGCCATATAAGAATGACTCCCGTATGGATAGCAGGCTGACACTTCAGGCACAGGGGGAGGAAGTGTATCGGACATCCATTACACTGGAGCTTATCAATTTGAAGGCTGCTTTGGCAAAGGACCATGAGCTTACATCCTTTGATACAGAGGATTCCATAGACATGTCTGTACAGGGGGAGACTGGCTATAAGGTGTATTATCGAAGAGGCTCCTTGAACATCAGCGAATCCTATGAACAAACGGGAACCGTAGAGGATGAGCTGATGTGTTTTCTGCTCTCAGAGGATCAGCAGCTGGAGGATTACGCATTTCAAAGCGGAAAGCTTTATTTTCGGGGGGAGTATGCCTTTGTGGATGATCCAGCCGGTCCCAGTGGAAAGCAGTGGTACAGGAAAACGACAACGGCGAAGTCCGGCGGCTCTCCTAAAACAACAAGTGGATGGAAATGTTTGACTGTCAACTGGGACAGCATGAGCGCTTATGAGGTGGGAGATGTTGTGAAAAGCACATACGGCTATTTTCGCTGTAAGAAATCGGTGCGGGGCGGCAGTGAATCCGGAGAGCCGGGGAAATATTATGCCAGTGGGGATGCTTTGAATTATAAGGATAACTGGGAAACAGACCCAATCCCTATGAATGAGCTGAACACGAGCAAATCTGAGAATTTTTGTGTTATCGATACCTCTGGGATGGATTATACCGTCGGTGGTGAAATGCTACGCTGTCCGAATACGGAAAAGCAATGGCAGGCAAGCGAAATATTTCCGGGAGATTATGTCCGTTATCCGAAAAACGGAACAGTGAGCTATGTGTGGGTGGGCGGCTATTCCCTATCGATAAGCCAACAAAATACATGGACGGCTCCGGGCACCTATGGCTGGAAAAAAATCAATGAAGCCTATGATGAAAATAGTGTATATTTCACAGATGACATCGTGCTGTACAATGGGAAATATCATCAGTGTCTGCATGATAACACAGCGCACATAACACCGAATCATGCTATGAATAACGGCTCGTGGACAATCGGCTATACAACGGTGGATGATCTGCTTGCCGCAACAAATAACTATCCGCAATGCAGAATCTATGGCGGCGATAGTGACTAAGGAGTGCTGAAATGAAAAACATACCGATTGGAGAGGTTTTAAAGGAATATGGCTATATTGATGATTTGCAGCTGCAGGAAGCGCTGATCTCCCAGCGTAAACATCCCGATAAACGTCTGGGACAGCATTTGATCGACCTTGGCTTTATAAATGAAAAGCAGATGCTGACAGCCCTGAGTGAGCGATTGAATGAGCCCTTGCTTGATCTGGATGAAGTGAAGATTGAAATCGACGCCGTTATGAAAATACCAAAGGCGCTGGCCCAGAAATACAGTCTGCTTGCCATAAGTGAACAAAACGGGAAGCTGAGCGTAGTCACCAGCGATCCATTGAATTTTTACGGAATTGAGGATATTCGTTTTGTGACCGGGATGAACATTGATATCTCACTTTGTGACAAGGCGTCCATATCGCGTGCCATCGACTATTATTATGCGGAAATTGAAGCAAGAACAGCAGCTACCACCGCCAATGAAAATGTGATATCCTTCACATTTGATGACAGTGAGCTATATAATGCGCAAGAGGATGACACACCGGTTGTAAAGCTTTTGAACAGTCTGCTGACCAGAGGCTATAAGGCAGGAACCAGCGATATTCACGTAGAGCCCTATGAAGATAAAACAATGATTCGTATGCGTATTGACGGGATGCTGGTAGATTATGTCCAGCTGTCGAAAAATCTGCATCAGACACTGCTTGTCCGAATCAAAATCATGAGCAATATGGATATCGCAGAACGCAGACTTCCTCAGGATGGACATTTTCTAACGGAGATTGACGGCAACCGTATGAATTTGAGGGTTTCCGTGATACCAACGGTTCATGGGGAAAAGGCTGTGCTTCGTTTTCTGAACAGCAATATGCCGATTCTCAATGAGCAGCGATATGGGATGAATCAGGAGAATTTTATAAAAATCTGTCAAATGCTGAACATGCCGCATGGTATCATCTATATCACAGGACCAACCGGAAGCGGCAAAACAACGACCCTGTACATGATTTTGGAGGCGCTGGCAAAGCGTCAGCTGAATATCTCAACCATCGAGGATCCTGTAGAGAAAAATATTGAACGAGTCAACCAGATGCAGATCAATACGATGGCAGGACTGACCTTTGAAAGCGGATTGCGGGCATTGCTGCGACAGGATCCGGACATCATTCTGGTGGGAGAGACAAGGGATGCACAGACTGCTTCGATTTCTGTTCGTGCAGCCATCACCGGACATTTGGTGTTAAGCACCCTGCATACCAACGATGCCATCAGCTCCATTGTCAGACTGGAGGATATGGGAATTGAGCCGTATCTGATAGCAAATTCACTGATCGGAAGTGTTTCACAGCGTCTGGTACGTACAATTTGTCCACATTGTAAGCAGAGGGTAAAAGTCAGTGATGCGGATAGAAAACTACTGGGTAAAAATGCGGTCTATGTGTATCAGGGGGCAGGCTGTCATCAGTGTAATCAGACCGGCTATAAGGGAAGAACGGCAGTACATGAAATTATTGTAATTGATAAGGAAATTCGCAGAATGATTTCCGCACATTGTGAAATTGATGAGATTTACACATATGTAAAGGCATCCCAGCAGCTGCAGACCTTACGGGATGAGGTTACAGAGCTTGTACTGCAGGGGCAGACAACGATGGAGGAATTGCTGAAAATTGCCTCATATAGCTAGCGGTCTGTAAAGAACGGCGCAAGATTATCACACTCTTTAAAAGCTACGGCGAACTGTCGTGGCTTTTGTTGTCTGCCGATGTGCGAGCAAAGTGACAGGAATAGAGGATGGCATATATAATTGGACCTGACTCAGGAATCAGCACTGTATCCGGTGGCTATCAAAGCCGATGGGTATAGCATGATAAAACCGACAGATGAAGCAAAAGCGGTGTTCTGCTTTATCCCATTAACAACTTCTCCTGTAGGTATGGTGCCTTGTAGAAGCATTGGTAAAAATTTCTTTTTATAATAAGAATGAACGTATTTTTTTAAATAGTGGATTTGTTTCCATGAAAAGAATATAATAAAGATATAACAATAATCAACGTCATTATGTGAATCCGTAAAAACACAGATGGAAAGGAAGAGGACAATGTATCATGAACATGTAGCTGTAACTGTTTTATCGACCACCTCTGAATTACAGACCTGTCTGGAACAGGGGATTGCCCGTGAACTTTTGCATTGCCATATACAAACGACATCCGATGTGCATGGGGCCTGGCATAACAGTGATATCGTTCTCTGTGAGCTTTCCCTGTGCAGTCTGCAGCCGATTCGCAGCCGAATGAAGGCAGATGCCTATCTGCTGTATATCTGCGATGTCGATGCTGCAATCTGTGCGGATTGCTGGGACGTTGCAGATGAGGTAATCTGCCGCCCGCTGTCTGGGACATATCTTGAAAAACGTATCCGTTGTCTATATGAGGGCTATCAGCAGAAGGAGCGTGCGTGGCTGCTGGATACTTATCTCAATACTCTCATTGACAGTATGCCGGATCTGGTCTGGTTTAAGGATGAGGAAGGCTCTCATGTCAAGGTAAACAGCGCGTTCTGTCATACCGTGGGAAAAAGCAGAGCGGATATTGAGGGCAAGAACCACTGTGCAGTGTGGGACGTGGATGTTGATGACTGTGCCGAAACAGAGGATATCGTTCGACGGGAAAAGAAAACCTGTCAATTCAATGAGCTGGTGAAAAGCCCGCATGGACTGCGGCAGTTTCGTACCTATAAATCACCGTTATTTGATAAGCAGAACAAGATTATGGGCAGTGTCGGCATCGGACATGATATCACCGACTTGGAAAATATGAGTACCGAGCTGGAAATCCTGTTAAACAGTATGCCATTTGCCATTCTTATCCGAGATCAGGCAGGGACTGTGCTTAATGTTAATGATAAATTTACTGAATTTTTTGCTGTATCCAAAGCTTCCATCCTCGATGTAGCATATGATGACTGGTTTTCCTCCCTGCTAAGGGAAGGTAAGGAGCTGAAAAGGGAATCAAATGGAAAGGCGATTCTGACATTTGAGGGAAATCGCAGAATTTTGGAAATCAGCAATGAAACCATATATGATATATTCAAAAGTCGTGTCGGAGATTTGTGTATCTATCGTGATATGACGGAGGAATACCTTCTTGAACAGCAGTTGAGCAGTAATTCCAATACCGATTATCTGACTGGCCTATACAACCGCAGATATTTTTATGAGTATTATGCTGATTTACGGAAATTCAAGCAGATATCCATACTATATGTGGATTTAGATTATTTTAAAACAGTCAATGATACCTATGGACATCAGGTAGGTGATGAAGCGCTGCGTATCAGCGCAGAGGTGCTGAAGGAAATGTTTCCTAAGGATTTGATTGCACGTCTGGGCGGTGATGAATTTCTGGTATCCATTACAGCGGGCATGAGTGCGCAGGAGCTGTTGCGGCAGGGGAACCGGCTTATTCATGAGCTGCAGAAGCACTTTGAGAAGAATGCTTATTATATGAATCTGTCGGCAAGTGTCGGAATTTCGTATACTACAGATCCCGTTATGCGCATCGATGATTTGATACGTGAGAGCGATACGGCATTGTATAAGGCCAAACAGCTGGGCAGGTCAAAATGCCAGCTGTATGAACGGGCCGCAAGCAATACGCGATATTTGAAAAAAGCCATCCGTTAAGATGGTTTTTATATGGAAAAAGGTGCTGTATACAACTGCTTATATAATATATAGGAAAGGCATCTGTTTTTAGAAGGAAAAATACCACGGATGCTCACTTGCATTTGAGGAATAATCATGAAAACCGTCCCCGGCGGCTTCCGCTTTTCTCGGATATGTGGCAACTGAAAACGGATATCATACGATTGCTCAGGGACGGCAGGCTGGATCCGTAGGTATATGTACTCACAGTGATGTGTGCTATCTAAGCGTTATGCGAACGCGAAACGAATGCGTGTTCTCAAAGATTTTGTCAGGATTATGTGAAACTGTAGAGAAATGTTACGAAAATAGGTTCAGAAGCTACTTTATAATTGATAAAAACGAGCGATTATGCTATATTAGTGTATGTTTAGTCGTAAAGGAGAAACCATGGATACTTATTATGAGGATATTCTAAAAAAGGTGGAAACTCTGATGAAGGATGCGCAGTTTGCCGAAGCATATGCCATTCTGGATGAGGAACTCTCCATGCCATATATTCCAAGGGAATATGAGGAACCATTGATCGCATACTATAACCAGTGTCGCAGTGAGTGTAAATGGAAAGATACCGCAGTTCGGGAAGAGGACATTGAAACTCTGCTGAAAGGTTCTCTGGAGGAAGCGTTTCTTGCGATTGAACAGCTGAAAAAAAGTAATATTCGTAATCACATGGATGCTGTGGCGGATTATCTGTCTCAAAATCCGCACTATCTGGTTCGCTCACTGATGATCGAAGCCATGATGGAACAGAACATTACCGATGAGGTCAGTGTGGAAATCGACGGTCTGGAAGTGACCTTTTCCCCGTGCAGTCTGGATGCTCCTATGGAGAGCGAGGGTGCGCTGGAAGCGGTGAATTATCTGAAGGACTGGTTTGAAAACGACAATCCGACATTTACGATGATGTGTGTGGAAACTTTGGTGAAGGAGGCGTATCTGCGTCTGCCATTCAATATCGAAGAGGATGAGGCATTGCCGCTGGCTGCTGCTGTGGCTGCTTATGTGTTTCATGCCTATGAGGAACATGAGGCATGGATGCTCTTTGAGGAAGAAAAAGGTCTTGCACAATACAGGGGTTATGAATTATTATTAAGGAAGCATGAAATGTAATGCTGTGTGCGAAGAGATTGATACGTAGGAGGTATGAACAATGAGTTCAACATGGGAATTAAAAGAAAAATCAACAGGTGAATTAACAGCGACTGTCGAAGGTGATACCTGGAAGGATGCTCAGAAAAAAGCATTTAAGAAACTGGCAAAGAAAGTAAACCTGCCAGGATTCCGTCCGGGTCAGGCTCCTGAGAAACTGGTAAGAAAGCAGATCAGCTCTCAGAATATATTGATGGAAGCAATCGATGAGGTTGCAGGAGACGCATTAAGCGCAGGAATCAAGGAACACGATTTGTGGGTGATTTCCCGTCCGGCACTGGATATCGAAAGCATCGATGAGGATAAGGTAACATTCAAGTTTAACGTAACAGTAAAGCCGGAAGTGAAGCTGGGAGCATACAAGGGCCTGGATATCACAAAGGAAGCTGTTGAAGTAAGCGATGCGGATGTTGAAGAGGAAATCACACGTCTGCAGGAGCGTTTTGCGGACCTCGTAGTGAAAGAAGAAGGCAAGGTTGAAAACGGAGATACTGCTGTGATCGACTTTGAAGGCTTCAAGGAAGGTGTTGCATTTGAAGGCGGTAAGGGAGAAGCATACCCGCTCGTGATTGGAAGCGGAAGCTTTATTCCGGGCTTTGAAGAACAGGTTCTGGGCATGGGAATTGAAGAAACAAAGGACATCAATGTAACCTTCCCGGAAGACTATCAGGCAGAGGAGCTTGCAGGTCAGCCGGTTGTCTTCAAGGTAACTGTTCACGAAATCAAGTCCAAGGTGCTTCCGGAAGCAGATGATGCGCTGGTAAAACAGGCAGAAATCGAAAATGTGGAAACGCTGGAAGCATTCAAGGAATATTCCCGTAAAAACCTGGAGGAAAGCAAGAAAAACCAGGCAGAGCAGAAATTTGAAAACGAAATTCTGACAGCAGTAACAGAGAATGCCGAGGTGGAAATTCCACAGGTTATGATCGAAGAAGAAACTGACAGCCTTGTACGTGATTTTGAACAGCGTCTGCAGTCTCAGGGCTTCGGTCTGGAGCAGTTCAAGCAGGTAACAGGTCAGACGGATGAAATGATCCGTGAGGAAATGGGCAAGGATGCCTTCAATAAAGTAAAAGTGCGTTTAGTTCTGGAAGCTATTGCAGCGGAAGAAAAGATTGAAATAAGTGAAGAGGATGTCAACAGTGAGCTGGAAAATATCGCCAATATGTACAATATGCCGATTGAGCAGGTAAAACAGTTGATTTCCAACGATGCGGTATCGTATGATTTACGTATCCGCAAAGCATTAGAGCTTGTCAAAGAAGCAACGGGCAAGTAATCATGCTGCAAAAGACGCTGGAGCGCGTCTTTTTTGCCTATGGAAAGGAGTGTAGGAATCATGAATGAAAACGATGCAAATCCAATTGTACAGCTTCCTTTGGTCTGTACGCGCGGTGTTGTAGTGTTTCCGAATCAGGAAGTCATCATCGATGTCGGTAGAGAAAAGTCTACGCGTGCAGTAGAAGAAGCACAGGAGAAATACGAAAGTCAGGTCGTTCTGGTAGCACAGCGGGATCTGGCACTGGAAGAACCTGATGTGAATGACGTATATTCCTATGGTACTCTTTGTCAGATCAAGCATATCCGCAGAATGGATGGATATCTGCGTGTGAAATTCAGAGGTATGCAGCGTGTGGAGCTGCACACGATTATCAATGATGAAGCATTGATGAGTGTAACGGCAGAAATCAAAACGGATATCGCACAGGATCCGATGGAAGAGGTTGCTCTGGTAAGGAAAATCGCCAAGCAGTTTGAGGAAATCGAGGCGGTTTCACAGACCATTCCGAAAGAAATGATCAATGAACTGGCGAAGGGCGTTTCTGCACCGATGCTTTCCGATCAGATCGCTCAGCTGTTTCCTTTTACGCTTGAAAAGCGACAGGAGCTGCTGGAAACACGCGGTGTGAATGATCGTCTGTACCTGATTCTTCAGGAAATCGAGAGTGAAAAGGAATTATCACAGATTGAGAATAAGATCAATGACAAGGTAAAAACGAGAATTGAGGAAAGTCAGAAGGAATACTATCTGCGGGAAAAGATGCGCGCCATCAAGGAAGAGCTTGGTGACGTGCCGGATACCGATAAGGACGTGGATGCGATTCGCAAGCGTCTGGAGGAAAATCCA
Organism: Clostridium sp. DFI.1.208; assembly: GCF_024463855.1. Lineage (NCBI taxonomy): Bacteria > Bacillati > Bacillota > Clostridia > Eubacteriales > Clostridiaceae > Clostridium > Clostridium sp. DFI.1.208. The sequence continues at coordinate 70,651 of NZ_JANGCA010000012.1, forward strand.
TATCCTGACAGCATCAAGGACAAAATCAGAGATGAGCTGTCCCGCTATGAAATGCTGCCGGCTGCCAGTGGAGAAACTGGTGTTATCAAAACGTATATCGACTGGATGATGGATCTGCCGTGGTGGCAGGAATCCAAGGACAATGAGGATCTGAATCTGGCAAGTGAAATTCTGGATGCGGATCATTACGGTCTGGAAAAAATCAAGGAGCGTATTCTGGAATATCTGGCTGTAAAGCAGATGACGAATTCTCTTCGTGCACCGATCATCTGTCTGGTTGGCCCTCCTGGTGTCGGTAAGACATCGCTTGCTAAATCAGTCGCAAGAGCACTGGACCGCAGATTTGTAAAAATATCACTGGGTGGTGTGAAGGATGAATCTGAAATCAGAGGACACCGCAGAACCTATCTGGGAAGTATGCCGGGAAGATTTATTCAGGCAATGAAAAAAGCAGGTACAGTGAATCCTGTCTTCCTGATTGATGAAATCGATAAGATGGCAAGTGATTACAAGGGTGATCCTGCCAGTGCCATGCTGGAGGTATTGGATCCGGAACAGAATTCCCTGTTCTCCGATCACTATATCGAAGAGCCGTATGATTTAAGCAAGGTACTCTTTATCGCAACAGCGAATTATCTGGAGAATATTCCAAACGCATTGCGTGACCGTCTGGAAATCATCGAGCTCAGCTCTTATACCGAGCTGGAGAAAATCGAGATTGCCAAGCGTCATCTGGTGCCAAAGCAGATCAAGGAAAACGGTTTGAAGGCTTCTCAGCTGAAAATTGATGATGATATGATTAGCTTCCTAATTCGATATTATACAAGAGAAAGCGGTGTTCGACAGCTGGAGCGTGTAATTGCGACGGTATGCCGTAAAAGCGTGCTGGCAATATTGAAGGACAGCAAGCGCAGTATCAAGGTAACCAAAAAGCTGGTGAAGGAATGGCTCGGTCACGAGAAATTTGAATATGGCAAACGGGAAACAAAGGATCAGATCGGTACGGTTACCGGTCTGGCATATACCTCCTTTGGAGGCGATGTCCTGCAGGTTGAGGTGAATCATTTTGAAGGCAAGGGAAAACTGGTCATCACCGGTCAGCTTGGGGATGTTATGAAGGAATCCGCAACCATTGCCTATGATTATGTACGTGCCAATGCCAAGAAATACAAAATCAAGCCGGAAGTGTTTGAAAAGAACGATATTCATATCCATGTACCGGAGGGAGCCGTTCCAAAGGATGGACCGAGTGCCGGTGTAACGCTGACAACCGCTCTGGTATCCTCCTTGAGTGATACGCCGGTAAAAGCTAATCTGGCGATGACCGGAGAGGTTACCCTGCGTGGAAATGTTCTGCCAATCGGCGGTCTGAAGGAAAAATCCATGGCGGCACATCGCTGCGGTATCACGACAATCGTCATTCCGAAGGCCAATGTCAAGGATTTGGATGATGTACCGGCAACGGTAAAGGAAAGTGTCAACTTCATACCTGTAGAGCGTGTGTCTCAGGTTTTGGATGTTGCCCTGGTTAAATAACATGATACAATTTCAGAAAGCGGAGCTGGTCATTTCCGCACCGGATAAGAAATCATGGCCGGATACGACACTGCCGGAAATCGTTCTGGCAGGTCGAAGCAATGTCGGCAAGAGCAGCTTCATCAATGCCATGTGCGGACGTAAAAAGCTGGCCTATGTCGGGAATACGCCCGGCAAGACCAGACTTCTGAATTTCTTCAATCTGGATGATAAGTATATGTTTGTAGATGTTCCCGGCTATGGCTATGCGAATATCTCAAAAACACAGCTGATCAAATTCGGACAGATGATGGAGGATTATTTTTCTGAACGAACGCAGAAAAAGGGTGTTGTGATTCTTGTGGATGCCAGACATAAGCCGACGGATGATGATATGACGATGCTGGAATTTGCCCGTTACTATGAAATTCCGGTTGCAGTTGTGGCAACCAAGTGCGATAAGGTGCCGCCGACCAAGCGCGCCCATCATTTTGCGAATATTCGCAAGGCGTTGAAGCTGAATGCGGATGAGCCCTTGTTTCCTTTCTCTGCTGTTGAAAAGCAGGGGATGGAGGAAATCTGGAGCTATCTCATACCGCTGTTCACGTCCTGAAGCAAATGAAACGTAGAGTCTTCTCTGTTTGGAGGAGGCTCTTTTTTCAACCTTGTTAAAGAAAAAGAACATAAGCTCTTGCTATTTGAATCACGTAAGATATACTTATTTTAGATAAAAGCTGGTAGAAAAGTGAATAGCATGTAATAAAGATAACCATAACAGGGAGGGATGTATCATGGAGGATTGCTTACGTATACAGACGATAGCGAAGCTACCATACTGCCTTGTGATGTTTCTGTGGATGGAAAATATACTGTACATCATAGGAGATTCGGGATGATTCTGCAATGCTATTTTGATCAGGGCAGCATAAGGATAAGGCATTTCCTATAGCTATATGACGGTGAAAGCAGTCTGTGTATTCGCTATTGTGACATTGACCATATTGATGTCACGATTTCCTGAATACCTTACGGCAGTCTGCATGGAGTCTGGTAGTGTATCACCTTGCATTTCTTCGTTTATCAAGCAGATGGGGTTAGCTATATGATAGAATCTACGGTATTTTCGTTGTTCAACGATCTGCAAGCGCTACTATCTGAGAAAGGGATTCCACTGTTCGATATCGTCGATCGGATGGATATTGTGCGTGCTGTCCCTATGGAAGAACTTTCGATGTATCTGAATGAATTCTATGAGCTGAACATGAAAACGTATGGGATTGAGGATATGAGAATCACAATGAAGCGAAAAGCCTGATCCCCTGCAGATGACGAAATGAATAGAGAAGAAGGAGGAGCTGCTATGGAGACGCTACTGGAAATCGTCATGGAAATTGTAATGGAAGGTACGCTGTATACTGTAGGAAACAAAAAAGTTTCTCTCTGGATTCGCATACCGCTGATTTTGGTATTGTTGTTGTTTTTCGGCTTTCTTATTACGGGCTGCTTTCTGAGCGGTATTTCTATTATGAAGGAAGAAGGATTTTTTATGGGCATGGTCATGCTGGGAATCTCTTTTCTGATGCTGGCAGCCCTGATTAAGCTGATCATTGATCATAGAAAAAAGCGGAGGTAGTCCTTATAGGTATCCTGACAGGGTTAGAAATATTTGTAGGTACAAGGTTAGTAACCATGCGGCCTTGTACCATTTTTGTTTCTTCTCCTCGACTCGTAATCGCATTCTTTGTATATTAAGCGTATAACTTGAAAGCAGGGGATGCTTACAGGCGCTATGCTGTATGGATTTGATTGCAGCAAGCAGGATGTATCGTGTTAGCCTGTGTTTGGGACATCCTTTTGTTATGCTGAAGGGTAGGGGAATATCAGCATATGCAAGGAAAAGACAATATCCGATTGTTATATAGCAGTGTAGTCTTATAGTGAATAGGTGAATTATATGGGGATTCCTGCTGTGAAGCGGAAAGGCTTTTTTTTATTGTAATTCTGTTTTGCCTGCTATTGACAGAAAGCGGAAGGAGTATTATTATATATTTAACTAAATAGTTAAACAATAGGAGGGTTTTATATGGTGTTCCTGAAAAAATACGGAGCCTATGGTATTCCGATCTGCTTGCTGCTTGTTTCCCTGCTGCTGTATCCGCGACTGCCAAATGAGCTTCCAATGCAGTTCAGCTTGAGCGGTGAGGTAAATCGAACCATGAATAAGGAATTCGCAATTTGGTGTATTCCTGTACTGGAGGCTGTTATTCTGCTGTATACAGATTGCAGGGATAACCGCATTGCAGGACTTGCTATTGCAATTCTGCTGACAATCATTCAGCTGGGCATTATGCTGTTGTTTATGAGGTGAGTATATGGATATGTTTAAAGCGATGGCAGATCCGACAAGGCGGCGGATTCTACAGCTGCTAAGTGAGAAAAATCTAAGCGCCGGGGAGATTGCAGAACAATTCCCAATGTCAAAGCCGGCGATATCCAAACATTTGGATATATTGAAGACCAGTGAGCTAATCACTTGTGAAAAACAGGGACAGTATGTAATTTATGCGATCAATACATCTGCCGTGGAACAGATGTACTGCCGCTTTCTGGATGTGTTTGATGGAATGGCCTTTCATGGAAAGGCGCAGAAGCATGAAAAATGATCGCTGGATGATGCTTTGCTGTGGCGGGATTCTGGTATGCGTGTGTGCCTCCCTGTGGCTTCCCTATACGGAATGGGGAATTCTGCTGTTCTCTATTCTCAGTGCTCTTCGTCTGTATTTCGCCAATGATGTGATAACCGGACTCGATCAGGCAAATCCAAAGAACCGTACCGTCCGGGAAATGGCTATGCTATCCATGTTCTTCATCCTTATGATGGCGGGAATCACAGTATGGTATGAATGCGGACAGCTGCCTGATGTTGTAAAAGAAAAATTGCAGTTTTTCATGGTGCTGTTTCTGGTGCTGGTATATGGGAATGCTGCTCCAAAGCTCCCCTTTAATCGTCATCTGGGACTTCGTCTGCCATGGACGACGACAAATGAAAATACATGGCGGTATGCACATCGCATCTGCGGCTATATGAGCTTTCCAACAGCATTTTTCATGCTGTGCGGATATGCGATGCACCAAAGCGGTGTACAGATCGCTGCGTTATGCATTGGCTTTGTCGGGCTTCCGGCATTTCTGTCCTACCGCTATAATCAGAAACAGAAAAAAGACAGAAGCTGAAGCGGTCTGCTGAAGACGGCTCGCATTCTGTCTTTTCATGTTATTTTTCTTCTACCGCAAGAATCAGCTCTTTGGCATAGGGCAGTGATGCAATCCAGTCACATACGGTATGCCATTCATCCAGCTTGTGGTTTCTTCTTGCATAATAAATGTTCATCAGCGTTTCATAATTCAGCGTACAGGTGCGCATCTGATGGTAGCTGCTTGGCAACAGCTGAATCATGCTGTACCAGGTTTCCTTATCCTTTGTTTCCAAATACTCTTTACGCAGTGCTTCCAGAACGGAAACGGTATGTGACAGCGCCTCCTGTGCCTGTGCATTCATACGCTCATGGGAGAAATCATCCAGCGTAAAGGGCTTACTGGCAATCTTGTGCATGGTGGAGGTGGAATTGGCCACGGTTGCCACCTTGTATGTATCGTATTCCTTCCACCAGTACAGTGGAGCAGTAAAATCGACAGAAACAAATATCTGACGGATGAATTTGCGGTGATCGCTGCCTGCACGTGCCAGGCGCTGTGCCAGATTCAGATCGTTTGGACCCATAATGAAATTCCCCTGCTCATCATAAAAGCTATCCATACGATTCCAGCTGTTCATCGGATTACGGGCACCACGAATGGCATTTTCAAAATTCATTACACTTGTTCTTTCAATGGTAATCATGTTAACATCCTCATTTCTTTCCAATCCATTCTATCATATTTTGTCACTTGTGGACAGAGAAAGACCAAGAAATTAAGGACAGCGGCCATCCCTGCAGGGAATCTGCGAGTACATGCATACTTTGAGTTTCTGCGGCATACATAATGATAGGAGGCTACGCTATGAAAACAATGAAAATAGAAAAAGAGCTGCAGTTCGCAGATCAGGTCAAGGAGCCGCGTTCCCTGCAGGTACGGGAATCACTGGAATACCAGAAGGAAGCTGAGGGTATTCGTGCGGTAGGTCCCCTTCGTGTACAGGGAAGCTACGTGAATGATGAGGGAGAACTGCAGGAGTATGAGGAAGTATTGGATATGGATGTACTTGCGCCCAATCACAAGCTGTCACAGGAGCGCTTTTATCTCGATATTCAGGAATATCAGAGTGTTCCTGCCAATGGTGGATTGAACCTGACGATTTTAATGGGCATTCATGGCTTGCAGGAGCAAAGCGCACCTGCCCAACAGAGGCTTGCGGCACAGGAAGCGGTACAGCCGGAATATACCGCACCAGAACCGCAGAGCGCACAGAGCACATCTGCCTATACAATGCCGCAGGACAACACCCTGCATGCATTAGAACAGCTGTCTGCTGCAGGCGTGCAGGATACTGAGGAAACGGCTGAGGAGGAAGCGGCATCACAGGAATTGGATACCACTGCGATGTCGGAATTTGAAGATTTGTTTGAAGACGATGAAACAACGTATACATCCTACCGTATGGTTGTCGCAAGAGGGAATGACTCCTATGCAACCATAGCACAGCGCTATGATGTGAAGGAGGACGCGTTGCGCATGGCGAATAACAATAAGGAAGTAAATGAGCGTACACTGGTGATCCTTCCCGCAGTCTGATTATGCCGACCTCATAGACAGCAGCTTTACAAAGGTAACCATTTGATAAGACAAAAGCATCAACGCCAATGCTTTTGTCTTTTTATATACTTGTGTATTACTTTGAAATTCGCTTGGCAGGACTCCTGCTTCTTTTGATTGCAGGAAGGCCTGCTTCCCTGTGCTCTTGTCTTGGTATCTGCTGTATACCCGCCGTCAGCATCAAAGCCTAAAACCAGCACATGGTGTATCAGGGCTGTAGGAAGCGGTGACTGCTAAGCATGCATATCTTTACCGTCAGCATTCCATATGCCATAAGAATTGGAAAGTGCTCTGGTCTGCTGTTGAAACAAGGGTGGTGTATGGTATCTGTGCAGGGTGTTAAATCGTTTTCTTCCGGTATCTTTTGGGGTCTCAAAATAAAAAAGAGGTTGAAAACCGCAGGTCTTTTGTTTATAATAGAAAAGGAAATGCGTTAGAAAAGAAGGAGTACCGCAGATTTTCAGGCAGAGAGAGCTTTCGGCTGGTGGAAGAAAGTGCTGGAGCTGTGGGAAGGTAGTCTTGGAGCAGATATTCTGAAAGAGGAGTAGGAGTATTCGTAAAGCACGGCGTTAACGTGGTCAAGGCACAGCACAGCTGTGTAAAATAAGGTGGTACCACGTGAAAACGTCCTTTGCGGGACGCTTTTTTTATATGCGGGAGGTGATCGTATGCGTTTGGATATGCCTTGTGTGGAAACAGCAAGACTGCTGCTTCGTCCTATGGAGGAGGAAGATGTCTGCGATATGTTTGCATATTACAGCGATCCGCTGGTCATGCGGTATCTATCCATACAGCCTCATACGGATATAGAAGAAACACTGAACAGTATCCGCGGCTATTTCCTTACAGCAGAAAAGCGCGGGGTACCGCAGGCCTGGGTCATGGTACATAAGCAGGACGACAAGGTGATTGGAAATCTCGATATTCACACCGTTGATGGGGATATCGGGGAAATCGGCTATCTGCTGCATGCGGATTACTGGAACCGGGGACTGATGAGGGAAGCCGTTGCTGCCCTGGTGAAAACAGGCTTTGCCCATGTCGGTTTGCGGCGTCTGGAGGCATATGTGGCGGTGGAGCATTTGGCCAGTGCTGCCGTCTTACGGCATTGCGGCTTTGTTCAGGAGGGAATTCTTCGCAAGCTTGCCCTGCTACAGGATGGCAGGTATCACGATATGATATTGATGAGTATATTGAAGGAGGATATTCCTTTAAAGTAGCTTCCTACAGAAGCATTCAGAAAACATGAAGGAGAAGTGCGTTATGAGAAAAACATTAGATACGAAGTATGATCATCTCCACGTAGAGATGGATCACTACAAAAGCTGGATCGATCACGGCTATTTCACAGCAGGAGATAAGAGCAAGGACCCCTTCTGCATTGTAATACCACCACCCAATGTAACCGGAAAGCTGCATCTGGGACATGCATGGGATACCACCCTGCAGGATATTGTTTCCCGCTACAAGCGTATGCAGGGCTATGACATGCTGTGGCTGCCGGGAATGGATCATGCCGGTATTGCGACGCAGGCAAAGGTGGATGAACGTCTGAAATCCGAAGGAATTTCCCGCTATGATATCGGGCGTGAAAAATTTCTTGACCGTGCGTGGGAATGGAAGGAGGAATATGCCTCCACAATTCGCAAGCAGTGGGCGAAGCTGGGGCTGTCTCTGGACTATTCCAGAGAGCGTTTTACGCTGGATGAGGGGCTGAGTGACGCTGTACGCAAGGTCTTTGTGGACTTATATAAGGATGGTCTGATCTATCAGGGAGAACGTATTATCAACTGGGACCCGCAGGCCAAAACAGCGCTTTCCAATATTGAGGTTATACATAAGGAAATTGAAGGTGCGATGTATTATTTCAAATACAAGGTAGTGGAAACCGGAAAAGAGCTCGTAATTGCGACGACTCGTCCGGAAACCATGTTTGCGGATCAGGCGATCTTTGTACATCCTGAGGATGCGCGTTACAAGGATATCGTCGGAATGCATGTCATCAATCCTGCCAATGGGGAAGAGCTGCCGATCATGGCGGATGATTATATCGACATGTCCTTTGGTACGGCGGTTATGAAATGTACACCGGCACATGATCCGAATGACTTTGCTCTGGCAAAGAAATACCATCTGGCAATGCCGATCTGTATGCATCCGGATGGAACGATGAATGAAATGGCACACAAATATGAAGGAATGGATCGTTTTGCCTGCCGCAAGGCACTGGTTGCCGATTTTGAACAGGACGGTGTTGTCGATCACATTGAACAGCATATGCACCAGGTCGGACACTCGGAAAGAACCGGTGTTATCGTGGAGCCGTATCTGTCCAAGCAGTGGTTTGTTCGCATGGAGCCGCTTGCTGCAGAGGTGCTGAAAAACCAAACGATCACAGATCAGAAAATAAACTTCTATCCGCAGCGCTTTGAAAAGACCTTCCATCAGTGGCTGGAAAACATCGAGGACTGGTGCATTTCCCGTCAGCTGTGGTGGGGACACCGCATTCCTGCCTGGTATCATAAGGAAACCGGTGAAATCTATGTAGGGATGGAGGATCCAAAGGATTTGGAAAACTGGGTACAGGATGAGGATGTTCTGGATACCTGGTTCTCCAGTGCGCTGTGGCCGTTCTCCACGCTGGGCTGGCCGAATGAAACCGATGATTTGAGCCGTTATTTCCCGAATGATGTGCTCGTGACCGGCTATGATATCATATTCTTCTGGGTTGCCCGTATGGCTTTCCAGACACGCTACTGCATGCACAATCGTCCGTTTAAGGATGTATTGATTCATGGTCTGGTACGGGATGCACAGGGACGTAAGATGAGCAAGTCGCTGGGCAACGGCATCGACCCGATGGATGTGATTGCGGATCACGGTGTAGATGCGCTGCGCTTCTTCCTGACAACCAATTCCACACCGGGACAGGATTTGCGCTACATCGATGAAAAGGTCGAGGCAAGTGCTAACTTCATCAATAAAATATGGAATGCAAGCCGCTTTGTCCTCATGCAGATTCCAAAGGATATGGAGGTTTCCGACATCGATCTGAGCAATGCCTCCATGATTGACAAATGGATTTTGAAGCGCTTCAATGAGGTGCTGGAAAACGTGACAGCGAATATGGAGAAGTACGAGTATGCGCTGGTAGGAAATGAATTGTACAGCTTTGTCTGGGATGACTTCTGCAGCTGGTATATCGAGCTGAGCAAGGCAGGTCTTTCCAGCGATGATGAAACGCTGCGCAAGGCGGCTCAGTCCACGCTGGTAACGGTGCTGAGCGGTATCGTACGTATGCTGCATCCGTTCATGCCGTTTGTGACGGAGGAAATTTATCTGGCAATTCCGCATACCAGAGAAAGCATCAATCTGGAAGCATGGCCATGTGCAGTGGATGCTATGATGAGCGAAGAGGAAATGACAGCGATTCGTCAGCTGATTACAATGATCGAGGCAGTGCGCAGTCTGAAGGTGGATTACAATCTGAAGCCAAGCATGGATATCGAGGTCATCATACGGGATGAAAACGGAAACAACATGCCGAGTGTATCCTATATCAATGCCATCCTGCAAAAGATGTGCCATGCGACATGGATCAGTGAGGACAGTGCTGTGGAAATGGCCGTTCGCCCAATTCTAAACGGTACGCTGAATGTTCCGCTCGCCGCAATCATCAATGTGGAAGAGGAAATTGAAAAGCTCAGTAAGGAAATCAAGCGTCTACAGCAGGAAATCAAACGCGGAGAAGGGATGCTGAGCAATCCGAATTTTGTGAATAAGGCTCCTGAGGTAAAAGTAAACGCAGAGCGTGAAAAGCTGGAGGGATATCGTTCCCAGTATGCAATCGTTGAAAAACAGCTGGAGGAAATGAAGAAAAAAGCATAAGTTATTGAAATAAGCAGGCATCTGTATACCGTGAATTGCGGACGGCAGATGCCTTTTTCAGCTGACAGCTGTTGTATATGCATCGAACAGCCACAGCTTTATCAGGCTGCCGGTTACTGATAAGATAGACGATTCATAAAAGGCGAAAAAAGAACCGGCTGTACCGGTTCTATCATTGTATATTTATTGTATGGATAATCGTTTTTCTTCTACTAAAACATGGAGCGCATGCAGTACATCCGGATCATAGAGCTGCCGTTCCTGTTCCATTACAGAGAGCGCCTGCTCATAGCTTACAGGACTGTTGTAGGAGCGCCGGCTGGTTATGGCATCAAATACATCCGCAACGGCAACAATGCGTGCATCCATCAAAATCGCATCGCCTAATAGACCGCGGGGATAACCGCTGCCATCCATGCATTCATGATGCTGCAGCGCGATCTCCGCTATGTTTTCACCATGTGATTCCATCAGCAGCTGCCAGGATGCCTGTGGGTGCTGCTTGATGATGGAGAACTCCTCAGCATTCAGACGTCCCGGCTTCTGCAGAATTTCAATCGGTGTATAGTATTTACCAAGATCATGGAAGGTTGCGGCAACACCAAGCGTCAAAATATCATAGGAAGGATCCATTTGCAGAGCGATGGACATCGCTAGATTGCTGACACGTTTGCTATGTCCAATCGTGTAGACATCCTTCAATTCTACCTCACGCAGCTTTTCAAAGCAGGCATTGGTTTCATTGACTCTTTGATAAGAGCCGCTGGTACTGAACAGCATCAGCTTTGCCGGTGTTCTGGATATACCGTGGATAGCAGATTCTTCATAGGTGAACAATGCGCTGTCGTCTTTTTTGAGAATAAAGGTTTCCCTGCTGGACTGAAACTGCATTTCACCATCCAGCAGATACAGGACGAATACCGTATCCTGCTCGTGTTCTTCCCATGTGATGCCGATATGGGTGTCTTTCCGTATAGTATACAAACCGGTCTGCAGCTGCTGTGTCGCGTGTATTTCTTCTGCATTCTGGGGGCCTTGTTCCCAGAAGCTCTGGTTATGCTTGATTTCTATTGTCATAATATGTCCTCATTGTATTGCGGAGCTTGCGGATCGAGGGCAAGGATTTTTTCGGAAACGATGTTACGTACGATGAGTCAGGCTCTGTTACGGTGCTTGTGAATCGAAATTTTACGTATTGTTTCATCATGCATTGTCATCACGTCAAGCTCTATTGTCAGACAGATTATATCATAATTTTACAAAAGTTAGTATTTTTGTAAGCATCATTATAAAAATATATAGGCGTGCTGACAGGCGCATCGGATGCTACTCATACGAAGAAGATACGGACCAAAGGAAAGCGTTGGTAAGAAACAGGGAAATGAAAAAGCTTGACCCGTATTGGTATGAGGAGAATGACAACGAACTATGCGGCTGTATCTTACAGGCATACGGTATGTCCTTGCAAGGCTATGGTAGCATCTGCAGGCGGATATGCATACAGATTTTCACCGCTCAGGACGGCTTCTTTATTCAAAAAAAATCTCCATTCGCTGAAGTGATTTTCAACAAATCGGAGATTTCTTACATAGAACACTATCATTTACATAAAACGCTCTCATTTACATCGAACACTATCATTTGATGACGATGCTTTGCACAGCGCAATATAATGTTTTGTTTCAGAATGCATCCAAGGCACTAGGCCTGATTCTCTGCCAGCTGGCTTGCGGACTGCTCATCCTCATCCTGGGCAAACAGCTTTTTGCCGGAACAGAAGGTGATCATCAGCCCCAGCGCCATCAGAAGAACAGCGAAAATCAGCTGCAGCCCATCTGTCATAAAGACAAAGCCGCCCTTCACAAACAGCTTCATGCAGCTTTCATATACCGACATTCCCAATGAGGTCATTGTCACGATGAGCATGATGGTCATTGGAACATACAGCATCCAGCCCTTACGCCCGGTCACCTTCAGGAATACGGCCAATGCGATAAGCACCATTGCCGCAAGCAGCTGGTTTGCAGAACCGAACAACGGCCATATATGATTGTAGCCGCCCAGAGATAACAGATAGCCGCCTGCCAGTGTCAGAATGGTCGCCACATACTTATTGCACAAAAAGCGCTGTACAGTGGAGGGTGTGTGGTCCTGTGTTGGCTCAAACAACTCCTGGAAAGAAAGCCGTCCGATTCTTGCGACAGCATCCAGCGAGGTCAGCGCAAGTGCGGAGACAAACATTGTCATGATGCACAATCCAACCTCTTGCGGCAGTCCGAGCTTGCTGATGAGTCCGGTGACACCGACTGAGAATTTCGTAAACGGTGTTGCTGTTTCTGCCATTGCCATACCTGCCAGCTCACTGTTTAATACCCCCTTTGCCGCGAGGGAGGTCAAGGAGCCGACAATGACGATCACAAGAATTGCCAGCAGAGATTCCAGCAGCATAGAGCCGTAGCCTACCTGCAGCATATCCTTCTCATTGCGAATCTGCTTGCTGCTTGTCTCACTGGATACCAAAGAATGAAAGCCGCTGACAGCACCGCAGGCAATCGTGATAAACAGCGTAGGGAAGAGATAGCTTCCATTCGCAGACGTGAAGCCGGTGAAGGCCGGTGTGGAAATGGTCGGATTGGAAATCAGTACACCAATCACGGCTGCGGCAATCATACCGACAAACAAGAAGGTGGTCAGATAATCCCTTGGCTGCTTCAACAGCCACATCGGTGTAATGCAGGCGAAGAAGATATACACGAAAACAACATAAATCCATGTCTGCTTGCTGAAATACATCGGAAAGGCAATACCTGCCGCCAGCATGGCGATGATCAGCGCGATACCGATTCCAGCCTGCTTCCATCCGCTGATTCCGGTTTTTCTCAAAAACAGTCCGAACGCAACGGCAACCGCAATATACAGCATGGAGATGGAGGCCGCAGAGGCGTTCGGCTTCAGCCGGGCTCCCTGTGCAGAGAATCCGTTAAAGGTACCTGCTACCATATCCGCAAAGGCGGCAATCACCAGCAGCGTAAACAGCCAGCAGAATAGAAAGAAGAGCTTCTTGCCTGTCTTTCCGATATAAGCTTCAATAATCTGTCCCATGGATTTTCCCTGAGACTTGACAGATGCGTACAGGGAGCCGAAATCCTGTACGGCACCGAAGAAGATTCCTCCAATCAGTATCCACAGGAATGCCGGCAGCCAGCCAAACATCATGGCCATGACAGGCCCTGTGACCGGGCCGGCTCCTGCGATGGAGGAAAACTGGTGCGCAAATACTTCCCATTTGTTACTCGGGACAAAATCTACCCCGTCCTCTCTGGCGCATGCCGGAGTCTTTGCCTTTGGGTCGATTCCCCATGAGGCTGCCAAGTAGCGTCCATAGAGAAGGTATGCGGCAGCCAGAACGACGATTGCTATACCTAACACTAATAATCCATTCATACAAAATTTCCTTCTTTCCCTTGCCAATATAGAAAAAAACGCTTTCCTCTTATAATTTCCCTGATCTAAGACGAAAACGTTTGTTTGCGCGATACCACATAGCGTGCCTGTTCGAACACTTTCCCAAGAGCGAAGCTTATCTCATCGGCAGATATACGCTGCATCCCTTATAGATGCAATCTCTATATCATGGTAAGATCGATTCCCTTATCGGCACAATGGCGTGCGTTGAGTTCGCAGCTTGCAGGCCCTCGTCAGGGGGAAGCGGACATACCCATCCCATTGCTCAGCAGCACAGGCTCTTTGTACAGGGATACATCCGTGTTATCCTGTTCTTTGCTTGTCAAAGTATATTGGCTGTTTTCTATGTTACACCGTGCCATATCGCTTGTCAACACCTTATTGAAAGAAAATGAAATATTATATATAAATTTACAACTGTTACATATTCTACTAATACCATTACATTGCGCTTGCATAATTGAACGATAAAGCAGTATACGGCAGTGCTGTGAAGAAAACCGGAGCATTGTGAAATAAAAATGAGAGAGAATGTAAAAATATGAAAGAATGAGGTTGACGAAATTGCAAAAAGGGTGTAACCTATGAAACATAGAAGTTATGATTAGGGAGGATATGTTATGAATATCGAAATTATAGAAGCAGCACAGAGAAAAGAAAAACCGGACTGGAACAGTGATCTGGGCTTTGGTAAAATCTTTACCGACCATATGTTTACGATGGACTGGACAGCAGAGAAGGGCTGGTGCAATGCCAAAATTGAGCCGTATGCGCCGATCTGCATGGATCCTGCAAGTCTGGTTCTGCATTATGCACAGGAAACCTTTGAGGGACTGAAGGCCTATAAGACAAAGGATGGCCGGGTGCTGCTGTTTCGCCCGGAGATGAATGCCCGTCGATTTGCCAATTCCAATCGCCGTCTCTGTATGCCGGAAATGGATGAGGAGATGTTTGTGGAGGCGGTATCTGCCGTTGTAAAATATGAACAGGACTGGATTCCAACCGCAGAGGGTACTTCCTTATATATTCGCCCGTTTATGTTTGCGACGGAAGCAGCGGTAGGCGTACATCCCAGCAATGCCTATAAATTCATGATTCTGCTTTCCCCGGTCGGAGCATATTATCCGGAAGGGGTGAATCCTGTGAAAATCTATGTAGAGGATGAATATGTACGTGCTACAAAGGGGGGCACCGGGTTCACGAAATGCGGCGGAAACTATGCGGCCAGCATCGCTGCACAGGTCAAGGCTGAAAAGCTGGGCTATACCCAGGTGCTCTGGCTGGATGGTGTAGAGCGAAAGTATGTAGAGGAAGTCGGAACGATGAACGTTATGTTCAAAATTGATAATAAAATCGTTACGGCACCCTGTGATGGAACGGTATTGCCGGGTGTTACCAGAGATTCTATTCTGCAGCTGTTAACCTCTTGGGGCTATGAGGTGGAGGAACGCCATCTCGCTATTGATGAACTGATGCAGGCAGGAAAGGAAGGCCGTCTGGAGGAAGCCTTCGGTACGGGAACAGCGGCTGTTATTTCTCCGGTTGGAGAACTGAATTTCAAGGGGGAAATCACGGTGATCAATGACTTTAAGACCGGTGATCTGACTCAGAAGCTGTACGATACCTTAACCGGTATCCAATGGGGCGATGTAGCGGATACCTATGGCTGGACACGGGAAGTAAAATAATCATACCAGGAATCATCCCAACGGTTGATTCCTTTTTTTGCGCCTTCTTATACAATACGGTTGTCCAAGGATGGATCAGGAGGAACTTATGAAAGAGCTATTGAATATACGACATCTGCACAAAAGCTTTCAGGGGCGCACAGCTGTGGATGATTTATCGTTTGATGTACAAAAGGGAGAGATACTGTGTCTTCTGGGACCGAATGGTGCCGGTAAGAGTACCACGATTCACATGATCGGGGGGATATATCCCTATGAGAGGGATACGCTGTTTTACGAAGGCCAGAGTCTAAAGACCGCAAGGACGAAGTTTCTTCGCGAAATCGGCTTTGTACCGCAGGATATTTCATTATATGAGGATTTGAGTGCAAGGGAAAACGTACGGTTTTTTGCCTCCCTGTACGGCTTGCGTAAAGAGCTGTTGAAGCAACGCGTGGAGGAGGCGCTGGAGTTTGCCGGTCTGAAGGATCGTGGCAATGAGATAGTGAAGCATTTCTCCGGGGGGATGAAGCGCAGACTGAATATCGCCTGTGCGATTGCACATCATCCCAAGCTGGTCATCATGGATGAGCCGACCGTGGGAATCGACCCGCAGTCCCGCAATCACATCCTGTCTTCTATCAAGCGGCTGCGTGATGAAGGAATGACAATTCTGTATACGACACATTACATGGAGGAGGTGGAGGAAATATCTACACGGATCATCATCATGGATCACGGGAAGCTGCTCGCACAGGGAACGAAGGAGGAGTTGAAGGAACGCCTGGAGGCAAAGCGTTCCTATATTATGGAGGTGGAGGAGCTGCCGCCAGACTGCCTGGATGCCTTCTATGCCATTGAGGGTGTGCAGGAGGTCGTACAAAAGGAATCGCAGCTATGTATTTCCACGCTGAAGAATGTGGAGAATCTGGATGAAATCATACGAACTGCCATGCGCAGTAAGCTGGTCATCCGTAATCTGTATTGTGAAAGCATCAATCTGGAGACGGTATTCCTGGAGCTGACCGGACGCCGTCTGAGAGACTAGGAGGGTTGGATATGGAACGTTTGATATTATTGAAGCAGGATTTGCATAATCTGCTGATCAATCCGATGTGGGTGTTCTACAGCACGCTGTTTCCCTTTCTGCTCGTCGTTGTAATGGGGTATCTGAGCCGGGATTTGTTCGGAGAAGAGGTGTCCTCTTACGCCTATTATTTTGTGACCTTTCTGGTATACTGTGCCGCAAATTCCGCAACGATTGCCGCCAACAGTTTTATGGAGGAGAAGCTGCGTGCCGGGAATATGCGGATTCTGTATGCACCGCTGCATCCGCATCTGCTGTACCGCAGTAAAATAGCTGCATCCTGGCTGTTTTCCAGTCTGCTGCATCTGTTGACAGCGTTTGTCTGTGTACTGGTGTTCTCCTTACAGGTGAAGCATACGGCAGTGCTGATCGGTATGCTGCTGGCACTGGAGCTGTTCTCGTGCATATTCGGTGTCCTGATGTGTCTGCTGTTTCACAGCGAGCATCTGGCCAATCAGGTAATCACCATCATACTGCCGATATGCGGCGTGCTGGGTGGCGTTTTCTTTTCACTGGACCGCTTTGGCTCATTTGCGTCCATACTGAGCAGACTGTCCTTTATGAAATGGGTGATCACGGCATCGTTTCAGGCGCTATACGATGATGTCATCACATCGGGTCTGTGGACGATTGCATTGCTTACAGGATTGAGTGCTGTTTTGCTGCTAGTATGCAAAAGACTGTTCAAAGAGGAGGACTGTATCGTATGATAACGATTATGAAACAGGCGTTTGTCCGTTTGAAACGTGAAAAGGGAAGTGCTGTGGTATATCTGGTGCTAAGCATTGCCGCTATCTTTGTGGCGCTGTATGTTTCCTCCCTGAACACCAGTCTTGGTTCTATCGCTGTACAAAGTGAACAGCATATATGGAAAAGCAGTGATACGCTGCGTGTCACCTATGTAAAGGAGGCGGTTGCAAAATCACGTCTTGTGGCACAGGAATACGATGCATTTGTACAGGTGCACAAGGATGGCAGCCTGTCGGTTACCTCTGTGAAATCAGATGCATTCAAGCAGGATTTGAACAACGCATTACAGGGACAAATCGGCTCCTCACAGCATAAAAAGCAGCGTGGTGTAGGAACCTGTGTCATTGGCTTTGTTATGATGTTTGCTATTATGCAGTCACTGGTCTATATGATGCAGTATGGCGAGGACAAGGAGCTGCGGCGTATGGAGCGTATTCTGCTCTCTCCGATAACCTTTTCCAGCTATCTGGGCGGAATGATCCTGTTTACCATGCTCTCTGTGACCCTGCCTGCGCTGCTCACGCTTGCCGTGTACTGCATAGTGGGGATTGACATCGGCTTCTCACTTGCGGTCTATGCCGGACTGCTGTTTGTCTTATCCCTGTTTGCGACGGCCTTCGCCCTGTTTCTGAATACGCTGTTTGCGCAGAAGGATACGGCAAATATGCTGGGAAGCGCACTTGCTGTGCTGGCATCCATTATCTCCGGCGGATTTTATGAGGTGGCAAATGAAGGAGGTATTCTGGATACGATTGCATCTATGCTGCCGACCAAGGCCGTTCTGCAGCTGAGCGAGTCGCTGGAAGCAGGGCTGACATCGCAGGCTGTGGAGCATCTTGTGTTTGTTCTGCTGTGGGCAGTCATTCTGTTTGGGGCAGCGCTTTTTGTACAGCATGTTCATAAAAGAGCAGGGAACTGATTGCAAAGGTAGCGAACACTGGTGTATCATAAAGAAAGGCAGGTGATGACCATGATGAAAAAACAACTGCTGTCTCGTAATCTGTGCATGCCGAAGCCAAGGGCGAACGCTCTGCTGCGCGAACGTCTGTTTCAGTGGCTGGATGCAGGACTTGCACACCGCGTTATCGGCTTGTATGCAACTGCGGGAAGTGGAAAAACCACGCTGCTGACAACCTATTTTTCTCAGCGTGAGCATGCGGTGCTGTGGTTGAGCCTGGATGAGGAATGCAACCATACGGAGCTGTTTGAAAGCTATTTGCTGGAAGCACTTGCCCCTGCGATAAGCGGGGAAGCTTATCAGCATATGGGCAGGGCGCTGCTCGCAAACAAACCGGATGTCTGGCTGCGTGAGCTTGTGGAACTATCCTGTACAGGTGATTTTATACTGGTGTTTGACAATGTGCATGTGCTGAAGGATAAAGCTTTACTAAATTTGTTATCCTGGTTTCTGCATCATTTGCAGGATTCTCTGCGTGTGATTCTGTGTGGACGAAGGCTGCCGGATATCTACTTATCAGATCTCGCTATGGAGGATGCTCTTGTGTTTCTTCGACAGGACGATCTGCTGTTTGAAGAGGAAGAGGAACTGCACTTTCTCAAAGTGACCCTGCAGCTGAAGGAAGAGGATGCCGTATTGCGCAGCATGTGCAGAAAAGCGCATGGCTGGATTGGCGGTCTGCAGCTGCAATCCATGGCAGGTGTAAAGAAGCTGCAGGATGTGTCCTGCATGAAGGACGATCATCTGCTGCATGCCTATATTACAAAAGAAATCTTTGAACCGCTGTGTGCTCAGGAGCAGGCGTTTCTGTATGCACTCAGCATTTTGGATTCCTTCGATGCTGCCTTTCTACAGGTTTATCTGCAGGATATGGATACGGACGCCTGTCTGAAAAGCATCATGGAAAAGCACTTCATCCTGATCATCCTGGATGAGGAAACTCAGCATTACTGCTTTCATGATATATTGAAGGAATATCTGCAGCAGCTGCTGATTCGTTCGCCGGAAAAGAAAAAGGCACTGCATATACGAGCAGCGGAGGCATATCGGGAAGTCGGAAATTATCAGGAATGCGTTCGTCATTATCTGGCCTGTGAGGATTATGTGCATGCTATGGAGATGTTGTCCCAAACACCACAGGACCACCGGGTTCTCTATTATCTGTCCAGAATACCGCTGGATGTAATCTGCAGCCGGGCTGATTTTGCGTATCAATACTTCTTCTATTATTATGCGAATTTTGAAGAGGTCGCCTGCCGGCGCATGTATCCGATCATCTGTGAAGCGATGAATGAGGATCCTACCTTTCTGGCGTTTCAGTGTACGATGCCAATCATGAACGGCGATTATATGAATGAAACGATGACCATCATGCCGCTGGATGAGCTTATGAAGCTTCCCTTATCGGATGTTACGAAAAGCTTTCTGCTGCTGAAGGATGCGTTTCTTCTGGCTATGCTGCATGATACCAGACAGTGCCGCCGTTATCTGTCCCTCATTGAGGATATTTATACAGCAACACAAAATATGTATACCGGAAGCATGCTGTATCTGATACGATCTCAGATTCATGAAGCGCTGGGAGAATTTCAACAGGCTTTATCGGCCTATGACCGCCTGAAGGTGCTGCTGCAGAAGCTTTCCTTTCAAAAGCCGTCTTATTATGTAGGAATTGCCGGAATCTATATGAAACAGCTGAAAACGCAGGAAAGTGAGCAGGCGCTGGATTTATGTGATGAAACAAATACACGTGCGCTGTTCAGCATACAGCGTGCCGGCAGCTTTACCAGAGCACAGCTGTATTGTGCGATGCGTGATGAGCGCGGACTGCAGCTGCTGGAAACATTACGCGGTGATCGGCTGTATGATAATGTGCTTTTGATGTCCTCACTGTTAAAAATCGTATATGTATGGAAGCCGGAGCATCCGCTGATTCATGAGTTTCATCGTGCCTGCCGTGTGCAGAAGCCGGACGATTTTGATGCACAGCTGCTGTATGCGATGATTCAGTGCGATCAGGGGGATTCATTGCAGGCAATGACGCTCATTGATGCCGTATTGCAGGAGGCGCGAAGGACACAATGCAGATATTCCCTGATAGAGGCATGTATTATCAAGCTGTGCAGATTGACACAGGAGGAACAGAGTATCAAAAATCTGTTTATCGAAGCGTTGACCTACGCGGCGGAGCAGGAAATACGACTGCCGTTTCTGTATATGAAAAAGTACTGGCGCGGGAATGCTGCCTTTATCAAAGACTGTCTGCAAAAGGCAAGTCCGCGGGAATGCACCTTTTGGAAGAGTCTGGAAATTCCTTTACAGGATGCCGTTTTGAGCGAACGGGAGCTGGAGGTGCTGCGGGAACTGGCGCAGGGAAACAGCAACAGGGTAATCGGCGAGCATCTGTATATATCCCTGGCAACGGTGAAAACGCATGTTCTCAACATCTACAGCAAGCTTGGCGTTACGAATCGTATCGAGGCTCTGAATTACTATCACACGTATATGCAGGAGTGAGGAAACAAGATATTCTAGAGTAGAAAAAGAATCTGTTCTGAAGATGCGGCAGATTCTTTTGCATATTATGATAGACTACAAAGCCTTCAATGCCATTAAGTTAAGCGGATGAAAACAAATCGGATGCGATTTTTATTTTATCTTACCCTGTAGTATGAAGTATATTCTAAAAAAACGCATGACAAAAAGAGTTTCTATTCACAGCTCTTTGAAAAATGAGGCATAATAAAGGATATATTATACAGAATCATCCTTTGAATTACAGGCCACATGTGAAAAATCACTAAAAGCACTATATTCATGTGGTCTTTTATGTAAACGCATACAATATTCATCGTTTTGCATTGACAAATACGTATATTAAATATAATAATATATTTGATAAGATATATTTGATACTCATAATTCAGTGGAGGTGAAAGAAATAGCATTTATTTTTAAAACGAAATTAAAATATGTATTGACTTTCGCTTTAATGATTACATTAACTGGGTGTTCTACACCTCAGAAATCACCTCCGGTTGTTTATTCGGATTCAACTTTGCCATTTGTGTTACCTGAAGGCATTTTCTATCAAGACAAGATTTATTGGAAAAGTGATGTAGACACTCCAGAATAAATAAATGGACAAGAATTGGGTGTAATAAAAGAAAGTGTATCACGAGAAGAATTTCCAATAAGTAACTTAAATGTAACAAAATCAGCTAAGAAATATATAGGGGACAAGGTAATAAAAAATGACAACTCATTATTCGTTAAACATGATAATAAGATACTACATTTTATCTATATAGACAAGATGGAACTTGGTGAAGAAATGAATGAATTTGACAGCAATAATACTGAGGATGCCTCGTATCCACCACATTTTATTTATAATGGTATGCGTTATTTACCAGCAGCAGTAACTGAACCAGATATCTTTGAAGCGATTCCAGATTCATTTCAGTATGTTGGTAAGATTAAAGAAGAGATTGCTGTATATGCTAGCAGAAACTATACAGGGGTTCACATTAAGAAAAATACAAAAATGTATATCGGAAAGAATCAAAATCGGTTTATGCTTTTACAACATCCGAATGGATTTATTGAACTTTATGAATGTATAGCATATAGGGAATTGAATAATCAAAGAATTTACAAAAAAACTCACGGCTCTATCGTGAGTTTTTTTAGTAAATTAACATTATGATAGAAATCAATAGCAAATTTCACCTAAGCTGATCTACAATGTTCATGCTGGTGTACAGCTACTGTTCACCAGCATGAACATCTATATACCATATATCATAAGAAACAATAATATTATAAAATGTTTATACCTTTTGTTTATAAAAGCCTCTGCTTTTTATGCATTTCATGGATGCTTCGAAATCAATAAAATCAACAGACTCTAATCATAAAGAGTAATTCAATGCCGAAAATCAGAATTGTATAAACAAGACGGATTTCTCTATGCAGTTCAAATCACTGGAACATGGTGATTTTTTTGACTTTTACCAATCCTACAGGTAACAGTCCATCAGCTCTCCTTGATTTTATCCTTTAAACCATCACTAAAGACAATTTGATACCCCTTAACACTGATGGCATCCGTACCATCCTCCGGTTTCTGGATATCATCGTATACCCAGATGGCATTAACCTGAATGTTTTCTTCCTTCTGCAGGCGGTTGATCAGCTTTACGCCTTCCTCATGGCTCATCGTATACAGCGTTGTGGAAAGGATGTCCGCTATGCCGCTGTTGTCTGTGATTACCGTAACGGAACGGCTGTGCCGAGCAGGCATCAAGGTATCAGGGTCAATGATATGATGCATGATCTTACCCTTATATGTATAATAGCGCTGATAATCACCGCTGGTCACAAAGGATGTGTCGCCCTTGGATTTTACAGAGATCAAAGAATCGGTGGACTGTGCTTTCAGATTGGGAATCTGGATGCCGACGGACCAGGCTTCGTTATCCGGTTTATCGCCAACCAGACGGATATTGCCGCCGCCGTTGATAATGGCATGCTGCAGACCGTCCTTTTGCAGCTGATCGGCAATCAGTTCCACGGCATATCCCTTGGCAACACCGCCGACATCCAGTGATACATCGGGATCATCGATATATACCGTGCTGTTTTTTTCGTCAATCTGCACATGCTTCCATCCGCTGTGCTTTGCAGCTGCCTGCAATTCCTTCGTGGTCGGAATGCTGCTTTCCTGATTCTTCTGATTTGCCAGGGTACCGGCTTCCCGGTAGTCGTGCCATATGTTTAAAACACTGCCCATCGTGATATCAAACTGATGATCGCTGATCGTATCGTAGGTTTTTGACAGCTTCAATAGATCAATGATGACAGGCTCCACTTTGACTGGCTGCTTTCCGGCATTGTCGTTGATTGTTTTGATGTTGTTCACGCCGTCATAGCTGTTGTATTTATCAAACAGCCGGTCATAATAGCGGAACTGCTTTTTCAGTTCATCGCTGTAGTTGTTAAAGGCAGTCTCATTTTCCGTATAGGCAGTAAAGCTCACCACGGTATCAAAGCCGATATCGGTTGCCGTCATGGAATATTTATGGAGTGCTTTCTCACTGCAGCCGGTAAGCAGCAGGACACCCAGTAGCAGACTCAGTATTTTTTTCATGTTTATCACCGTTTGACATTATACCATTATTTTTATGATTTTAAACCGGGATGCATAAGAAAACTTTATCATTTGATACATGGATGAAGCATTCGTTTTCTGTAACAATTTATCATTTTTACAAAACTATCCAAATGTATGGAAACGAAGGGAAACAGGAGGGAAACAGGCAGGGAAATCCTTAAGAAAATGTTAAATTTCCGCTTTTTATCATGGTATGAAAATGCTATAATAAAACCGGTATGTAAAATGTGTTAACACATTCACATATGGTATGGAAGAAGTAAGAGAAAGGTAAGGTGACTGTGATGTCATTGTTTAAAGGACCCATGCGTCAGCACATTCCGGGCCATAAGGAACTTAGCGACCATGTAGACATCATGGAAGTGAAAGCCGGCAGCAAGGTATTTATCCCTTTGATCTGCGGGCCTTCTGTGAATCTGGAAATACTGGTCAAGGAAGGTGATCATGTTTCCATTGGTACAAAAGTTGCTCAGTGCAATGAACGTAATGTTGTTCCTATTTTTGCAAGTGTTTCCGGTACTGTAACAGGTACGCAGAAGCTTATGCATTCTTCCCTGAAGCCGGTGGAGCATCTCGTCATTGAAAACGATGGATTGTATGAGCGTGTGCGTTCGTTTGAGCCGCTTGATTATAAGAGTGCTGATCGTACAGCGCTGATCGATTTCATGATGAATGCGGGAATCATCGGTCTGGGTGGTGCAGGATTTCCTGCATACATCAAGTACAAATTCGCAAAGGATGTAAAAAAGCTGATCATCAATGCGGTGGAATGTGAACCGTTCATCACTGCGGACTACAAGATGATTCAGGCGCACAAGGAAGAATTTGTCACCGGTGTGGCTGCCATGAAGAAAATGGCGATGGCACCAGAGGCGGTAATCGCGATCAAGAAGACGCACCCGGATCTGATTCAGTTTGTGGAAGAAGCAATCAAGGGCATGGAGGGCTTCAGCGTAGTCGCTGTGCCTGATGTGTATCCGATGGGCTGGGAGCGTGTGTTAGTGCGTGAAATCATGCATGCGGAATATGAAAAGCTGCCAGGTGAGGTTGGTGCCATTGTCAATAATGCGACAACGGCGATTGCATTCGGTGAGGCGCTGTTGACAGGAACGCCAATTGTTTCCAAGACGCTGACCGTATCCGGAAATGCGGTAAAGAAGCCTGTCAATGTACAGGTTCCTGTCGGTGTGCCGGTAGCGGAGGTCGTTGCGGCGTGCGGCGGCTATACGTGTGAGGATGTAAGGCTGATTGCCGGAGGTCCGATGATGGGGAAAACGATTGTCAATGACAAATTCGTTATCGACCGCAATATGAATGCATTGACCATTCTGGAAAACAAGCCGTTTGACAGTATTGCCTGTCTGCGCTGCGGGAAATGCTCCGATCACTGTCCGGCAGGACTACAGCCGGTACGCATCGCACAGGCAGTAAAAACAAATGATAAGAAAGCCATGGAAAAGCTATGTGCCATGGATTGTATCGAGTGCGGTCTTTGTACATACATCTGTCCGTCCCGTCTGGATGTGACGGAGAATGTTCGCCGTGCAAAGCGTCAGCTGATGCTGGCTAAGAAGTAAGGGAGGGTATTTTATGAAATTTACATTCCATGCATCACCGAACTTACGTCAGAAGCAGAGCACACAGCAGATTATGCTGGAGCTGATGATTGGGTTACTCGTGGTGTTTGCGTTTTCACTTATTTATTATAATAAGGCATATACATTTGATCATATGCTGCAGGCAATCAAGCTGCTTGCCGTATCTTTGATCACTGCATTTGTAACAGAGCTGGCCTGGGCGTTCTTTATGAAGAAGGATCAGAAATTTGATCTGCCGTATATTAAGAAGTTTATGGGAGGTTCCTTTGGCTGGATCACAGCGATCATCTTAACGCTGATGTGTCCAATCAGTATCCGTCCCTATGCGCTGGGGGTTTCCACCTTCTTCGCTATTTTCTTTGCAAAGCTGTTGTTTGGCGGGTTTGGAAACAATATCTTCAATCCTGCGGCTGTGGGAAGGGCCATCGTTTTTGCGACCTTCATGGGGGCAACGACGGATGTTATCACCTCGGCTACACCGACAACCATCATCGCTTCCGATTTTAACTGGCTGGTGACGAATCCGGAAATGATTAAGGACATGATGAGTGAAATCGGCGGTATCGGAAAGCTGTTGACCGGCTGGTATCCGGGTGCAATCGGTGAAACGAGTGCGATCATTATCTTACTGGTCGGTGTCGTATTATCCATTCGCCGTGTCATTGACTGGAGAGTTCCTGCTGTGTATCTGGGAAGCATCTTCGTTCTGGCAGCCGGGATCGCTTTGCTGCGCGGTGTTGGCAGCTATGAGGGCATACCGGGCTTTCTCTGGTATCCACTCGTCCATGTACTAACAGGTGGTGTCGTCTTCGGTGCGGTGTTTATGTTAACCGATCCGGTGACCTCTCCAACGAGTGCACAGGGGCGCTGCATCTTTGCGCTCGGTGCTGCAATCATCACCGTGCTGATTCGTGTAAAAGCAAATCTGCCGGAGGGCTGTCTGTATTCCATTCTGATGATGAACATGCTGACGCCGATGATTGAAAAAGGGCTGGAGGGAAAACAGCTGGCTCTGCGCAAGAAAGCGACAATCATTTTCAGCGTTGTAGCAGTTGTCGGTATGGGAAGCGTACTGCTTGCCGGAAGCGTTATTGAAGCAAAGGAGCCTGCACCTGCTGTTATGCTGAATACAGCGGACAAGGATGTTAATAAATTTGAAGCCAAGCTGAGCGGGAAAACCGAAAACAGCGATGGCTCTGTGACCTATCATGTGGAATCACAGGGCTATGCATCCACAGAGGATCCCAACATCTATAACAAGTTTGATATCACCGTGAAGGATGATAAGATCGTCACGGTTGTACCGACGGAAATCAACGATACACCGCATCAGGGAGATAAGATCGACAACCCTGCATTCCTGGATCAGTTTATCGGACAGGATTTGAAGCAAGAGGTAGAGGTAGAAAAAAATGATGCGGTAACAGAAGCTACGTTCTCTTCCAAATCAACGGTGCGTGCCGTTGCAGAAGTGCGTAAGGCTCTGGGATATTAGGAGGTAAGAATATGAAAAAGATATTACATCTGACTGTTTTCTTAGCTCTGATTGCTGCCCTGGCCGGAGGAGCGCTGGCGTTTGCCAATAATATGACGGCTCCTGTCATCGCTGCCAATGAGCTGGCTGCGGAAAAGGAGACACTGAAGGAAATTTATCCGGATGTGAGTGATGATGCCTTTGTAAAGGTAAAAGACAATGCTTCCAAAACCATCGAGAAAATATTCGAGGTGGAAGGAAAGGGCTATATCTTCAAAATGAAGGTAACCGGATATAAGGACGGTACCAGCTTCCTGGTAGCCCTGAACAAAGATGGAAGCGTATATGACTATGTTGCAATTTCCAATGGAGATACACAGGGACTTGGTTCCAAGGTAACGGAGAAGCCGTTCCGTGAATCTTTAAAGGGAAAGGATGCAACCGGTGAAGAGATTCTGGATGATACGATTACCGGAGCAACGGTTTCCAGTAAGCCGGTTATCGAAGGAATCCGTGAAGCAGCCAAATATCAGGCTGAGAATCTGAAATAGGAGGTGGATGAAGAATGAACCGTAAAGAGAATTTTACAGCAGGATTCATCCGTGAAAATCCTGTATTCTCCCTGTATCTGGGACTTTGTTCCACCCTGGCCATAACGACCACGCTGAACAATGCCATCGGTATGGGAGTTGCTGTTATTGTCGTATTGATCATGTCAAATGTGATCATTTCCCTGATTCGTAATATTACACCATCGGAAATTCGTATTCCGGTTTATATTGTAATCATTGCAACACTTGTAAAAATTATCCAGATGCTGATTAAGGCATATGCACCGAGTCTGGATTCCGCGCTGGGTGTCTTTATCCCATTGATTGTTGTAAACTGTATTATTCTGGGACGTGCGGAAGCCTTTGCCAGCAAAAACAGCGTCTTTGATTCCGCTCTGGACGGACTCGGCATGGGGCTTGGATATACCGTATCCATCATCCTGATGTCCGCAATCCGTCAGATTATCGCAACGGGAATCCTGTCCTTTGACAATCCGTTCGATGCGGCGCAGAATATCTTCTCAATTCGTATTATTCCGGAGGACTTTGCAATCTCCATGTTCTCTCAGCCGTTTGGTGCATTCTGTACGTTTGCATGTCTGGCTGCAGGACTGGCTGCCTATAAGTCTCACCAGCAGAATAAGGCGAAAAAGCTGGAAAAGGAGGCGAAATAAACGATGAACTGGAGTAATTTATTTGTTATGCTGATTACGTTTGTCTTCATCAATAACGTCGTCCTGAATCAGTTCCTTGGTATGTGTCCATTCATGGGTGTATCCAAGAAGAGCAGCTCTGCCATCGGTATGGGTGCTGCCGTTACCTTTGTTATTGTGGCAGCCTCTCTGGTAACCTATGGTCTGTATTACATGGTACTGGATCCTCTGAATCTGCAGTATATGGACCTGATTACCTTCATTCTGGTCATTGCCGCTTTGGTACAGCTGGTGGAAATGATCATCAAGAAGCTGAGTCCTTCTCTATATAAGGCGCTGGGTGTCTACCTGCCGCTGATTACGACGAACTGTGTCGTATTGAATGTTACACTGAACAACATCACCAGCGGCTACAATTTTGCGGAGATGCTGACATATTCCATCGCAATTCCTGTTGGATTCACGATGGTACTGTACATCTTCTCAACGATTCGTGAGCGTCTGGATGCCTGTGATACTCCGCTTTCCTGGAAAGGAAATCCGATTGCCCTGATCGTTGCAGCAATCATGGCACTTGCCTTCAGCGGACTGATGGGTCTGGTTTAATATGAAGGCATTACTTCCCGTCCTGTATCTGGGAGCACTCGGTGCAGTCTATGCACTGGTGTTTTACTTCAATCACAAAACACCGCTTCCTAAGGGATGTGAGGATTTGAAAGCACAGTGCAAGGGCTGTCATGATCATTCCTGCTGCAACAACCCTGCACATGAGGAATAGAAAGGGGTAGTCACATGGTAACTGCAATCATTATGATGCTTGTTCTGGGGGCGATTCTTGGTCTAGGGCTGGGAATTGCGGACAGATTTTTAAGCGTTGAAGTCGATGAGCGTATTGAAAAGGTCAGCAGCATGCTGCCAAACTACAACTGCGGTAGCTGCGGGTATGCAGGCTGCAGCGGACTTGCCGAGGCACTGGTAGAGGGTGAGGTCACTGTTGTCGGTACCTGCAAGCCTTGTAAACCGGATCAGAAGGCAGCCATCGCTGAATATCTGAACACCACACCGGGACCGGATGGTACCTGTGTTAAGGTAAAGGCTTAATAAGAAATACAGGCGTTCCTCCATATACAGAGGAATGCCTTTTCATATTCTTGAGATAAAATTGAAGAGCTGTAAAGAAAAAACGGAACGAATATGCTATAATGGAAAAAACTAGGGGAAGGGCAGGAGGATATGTTTATGTATGAAAGAATGTTAAATAAGCAGGAGCAGCCCCGGTACAACGAAATGTGTGCGCATTGTGAGGAATGCGGGGAGCTGTTTATCAGACTGAATACATGGCTATTTGAAACATTCGCAACGCAGCAGGAGGTTACCTTTCCCTATGGCAACCACTATGGCTGGGGGATTGCACATCGTAAGAAAAAGAAGCTGATGTGCAATGTGTTTCCGGAGGCGGGAGCCTTTACTGTTATGATACGGCTCTCTGATGCGCAGTATGCTTCCCTTTACGATCAGCTGCAGACCTATGCAAAGGAATACATCGATAACAGATATCCGTGTGGTAACGGCGGATGGATACAGTATCGGGTTTGTGAGGAGGCTCATATGGCAGATATTCAGAAGCTTCTTTCTCTGCGCTGTCAGTGAACATGAAAACGTGGAAAAGGTGATGGAATATGAAAACAAGGCTGTATATGGCTATGCTGCTTTGCATTAGCATACTTGGCGGCTGCAAGAACACAAGGGCTGAAATCGTTCAAGGAAACATAGCGAAAGCAGAGTGCACAAAGCAGCTGATTATGGTACATGGGCAGCTGTATTACAATACAAAGAAGACCAACAACGATAGGCTACGCTGCGGCATGACGGATGGGGAAATTGACAGCATGGTAGAGCGGACAGAAATACCGAAAAAGGATAATCAATCAAATTTTGGTACAGGCATCAACTATCAGATCGGTGATCAGGAAGTTGAGCTTTCTATGGGGGAGGACTGGGTGATATTCAAACCATGGCGGTGAGATGCACCATAGACACCGGAAATAAACGGTATTTCAAAGGTATATGCAATCGGCTCTGGGATTGCCCATCTTCAAAAAAGGAGGAATGAACATGCTTTGTCCATATTGCGGTAAGGAAATGAAAGCAGGCTTTGTACAGGCTGCTTCCAATATTATATTCTCTGAAAAAAAGCACCTTATGAGGATGCAGCCTGCAAATGATCAGGAGGTGCTGCTGGCAGAGCAGAGCATGTATCCCGCTGCTGTATCTGCATGTTACTGCACAGGCTGTCATCGAATTGTTATACATGGTGTAGAAAGAACATGATGCAAAAAATAATGTCGCATGATGCGTCATACGGGAGGAGTGTGAACGATGTTATCCTTTAAAAAAGTATTGCGAACTGCAATTCTATCCTTTCTCGCTTTTGCCGTCTTTGCAGGTATATTTGCCGATTTATTACTGCTTATGCTTGGATTGACAGGAGAGGGTTTTGATGTGTATCGGCTTCAAATCTGTCTTGCAATTTTATGTTCCGTGATGGTTACCTGTACCTATATCATCACTCGTAAAATTTATGAGCTTTCTCTGGAGTTCAGCCGATGGAAGAATAAGGATACGAAGCCGTTTTAACAGGGTATGGAAGCATATCCTTTTTTTCTTGCATCTAGCCATAACGAAGACAGATATGGTAAAATACAGATGACAAAGAGGAGATGACGGTATGGAAAGCTTTGAGGAATGGCTGGATTTTGTACTGGGAATGCCATTGCCAGACGATATCGCTGCAGTGAATTTTAATTTATATGAGCAGGAAGGAAATATCTGGTCAATCGAATTTGCAGGCACAGAGGGCTTTGATCCACAGGATGCGGATTGGGCCTGTGAAGAGGTTTTTGTAACACGTGAGGCACCATTCAGCTGGGAAGAGGAAGCAGACTGGGAACAGATTCTCACAGAAATGAGTGAAAGACTGCAGATATACCTGGAAAACGGTAGATATGCGGAAAAACTGAAGGCATATGCGGGTGTGGGTATTGGCTTTGTGGACGGCGATATCAATATTCTTTATCATAAAGACAGCTGAGCATTGAAAAAAAGCATAGATTAGCAGAAAGCCCGGTTTACAGGATGCGGGAATGTGCATACTATAGCATGGTGATCAATATGACAGTTATGGTACGTCCCTGGGATGTGGAGGATGCGATGGAGCTGCACAGCTTGTCGATGCATCCGTATTATCTGAAAAAGAGAGTCTGGAAATTCCTGTATCCGGATACCTTTCTCAATGCCGTATCTACGATTCATTTTTATCAGCATGCGGATCCGCAGCGGTATCTGTTTCGTGCGGTGGAGCTGGATGGCAGCGTTTGCGGCTTTCTGGAATGCGAAAAAAAGACGAGCAGCAGTGCGGAGCTATCCTATTGGCTGGGCGTGAATTACTGGCATAGAGGTATCATGCAGCAGGCGGTTCGTGCTCTGTGTGAGGAGGCCTTTGATACGCTGCAGCTGCTTTCCATTTATGCACTCGTTGAAAAACGTAACACAGCCTCCATACATGTGCTGGAGGCAAATGGATTTCAAAGAGAGGAATTTGGAAAGCTGTATATGTTTAAAAAGTATAAGTGAGGGCTTTGGCAGCAGGTAAGGCTGCAAATGAAGGCTTCTTTTCCAATTATGAGGATGCAACACGATTGATTTACAGGTGTATGGCATCCTCTTTTCTGATCGGAAGGAAGACAGTAGAAAAATACAAATCATTCGTTGCTTGGTATAAACGAGCATACTTGCGAATGTGCATATGGCTGTATTGGAGCAATCTTCTGTATACAGGCACAAAGAGCTGCCTGCACGCATCTGCAGCTGTCTTAATGAAAGTGATTGTAAATGAAACGAAAATTATTGAAAAACATTTCAAAAAAAGATATATTTTGTAAATGAAATCATGTATAATAAGAAGGTATATGAAAGAGGAGTGAAGCTATGGCAGTTGAAGATCTGATCATACCAAAATATTATGAAAATAAGCTGGATATCATATCCACGGAAATCGCCATCAAATATGTCAAGGACCTGTTTGAGCGTCGTCTGGCGCATCATTTGAATCTGATGCGTATATCGGCACCTCTGTATGTTTCCAAAAGCAGCGGCTTAAATGATGATTTGAATGGTACGGAGCGTCCGGTTGCGTTTGATATCATGGAAATTGAGGGTGAGGACTATCAGATAGTTCATTCTCTTGCGAAGTGGAAGCGTATGGCTTTAAAGCGCTACAATCTGAATGTCGGCAAGGGAATCTATACCGACATGAATGCAATACGCCGGGATGAGGTGCTGGATAATCTGCATTCCTGTTATGTCGATCAGTGGGACTGGGAGAAGATAATCAGCAGGGAAAACCGGACGATGGATTTTCTGAAAATGACCGTGCGCAATATTATGAAGGCTTTGAAGGAAACGGAGAAGGAGCTGGATATCGTTTATGAAAACCTCATGCCGTTTATTCAGGAGGACGTATATTTCCTTACCACGCAGGAGCTGGAGGACCGCTTTCCTGATCTGACGCCGAAAGAGCGTGAGTATGAAATCGTGAAGCAGCATAAAACTGTATTTTTAATGAAAATCGGTGATACTTTGCACAGCGGAGAAAAGCATGACGGACGTGCTCCGGATTATGATGACTGGGCATTAAACGGCGATATTCTGCTATATTATCCGGTGCTGGATACCGTACTGGAAATTAGCAGCATGGGCATCCGTGTGGATGCTAAAGCATTGATGGAGCAGTTGAAAAAAGCAGGCTGTGAGGAGCGTAAGGATTTGCCTTTTCATAAAATGCTGTTGCAGGATGAGCTGCCGCTGACCATTGGCGGAGGCATCGGGCAGTCCAGAATTTGTTTGATTTTATTAAACAAAGCACATATCGGAGAGGTGCAGGTGTCACAGTGGAGCGATGCCATGCGTGAGGAATGTGAAAAGCATAATATTGTATTATTGTAGGACATGAAGGTGTCCTATTTTTTATGTAAGCTGCTGTCTTCTCTACATGAAAAAAACATAGTATAATGAATATAGATATAAATTGGGGGATTTCTTTGATAGGGTACATTGCATAGCTTGGGAAAGGAGCATGACGGACGTGCAGGTGTCTGTCGTATATGGGGTATGGAAAAGAGATTGGAAAAAAGGCTTGATGAAATATCGAACTATTTACTATCGCATGGGAAAGCAAGTGTTAAGGAACTCTCGGACTGCTTTGGAGTAACCATGGAAACCATTCGTAAAGATTTGGAATTTTTACAGAGAAAGGGGATTTTGTTTCGTACGCATGGCGGTGCTGTTCTGCGTAATTCCTTTACCGATGTACCGATTGATGTGCGAACACAGGAGAAAATCGAAGTGAAAAAGGCAATCTGTATGGAGGTCATCAACTTCATTCACGATGACGATGTGGTTTTTGTTGATCCAAGCTCCACTGCACTTCCGCTCGGTAAACTGTTTAGCTTTCGGAAGAATCTGCTGATTATTACAAACTGCTTTGAAATGATGAATGAGCTAAAGGAAAGCAGACATGAGATCGTCTTTCTGGGGGGGAAGTATTCCCGCAGCGGGAATCGTACGGAGGGGCAGTTTGTTTCCGATATGGCGAGTCGCTTTTCCTATGATGTTGCGGTGTTTGGAACGGATGGCTGTTTAGGCTTTGATGGTCCCGGAACACAGACCGAGGATGCGATGTTTCTGAATGAGATCATATTGCGCAGAAGCAAGTGCAAGCTGCTGATTACACTGGCGGAGAAATTCGATAGAACCTCCCGCTATCAGTACGGTGTATTTCAAAATTTCGATGCACTGGTTACGGATTGTGTAGAAAGTGAGCTTCGCAAGCAAATAAAGGTAGGCAAACTGCTTGAGGTCAATCGCTTTGAATCTTCGTGAATAGAAAAACAGGAAACATCGTCGTTTCCTTGAAGACTGAACAGAGAAATGCAAACTATACTTGCCAAAAAAACATGAGCATGATTTTTATTTCAACCTACATAAGAACTTGACAGAAGCGAGACTGCTGAGAAAACGGACGATGTGTTACTTGCATCGTCTGTTTTTCTATCATTACATGTCCATGAGTTTATAGGAAACAGGGTATTCCTTTTCACTGCTCTTATGAAGCAAGGGGACATATAAGTCTTTTTCAGCAGCCTGTCAAGAGCAGGTCTTTTTCTGTAGCCTCTTAAAATTTTTGAAGCAGAATGATTCGGAAGCTAAAAAACTTTTGAATCAATAGTGGAAAGCTCTGCTTTCTAATTTAAACGGAATGTTATTGACTAATATTTTGTAATTAATACAATGTAATTGTAAATGGAAACGATTTCATATTTAGATATGGAATTAAAACTTTTGAAACAAAAAGAGAAGGAGGACGTATGAAGCACATTGTTATCGGAGCACATGGGAATCTGGCAGAGGCTTTTTTAGAAACAAGTCGCATGATAGCCGGAGAAGCGCAGACGGCTTGTATGTATGCCATCGGTATGAAGGAGGATATGGACCCGCAGGCATTTATCAAAAAGGCAGAGGAGCTGATTACTCTTGATCCTGAGGGCGAATATTTGCTGTTGGCGGATTTATTCGGAGCCAGTCCGTGCAATAGTCTGCTCATGGCATTTCAGCATTGCCGCTACCGTCTGGTAACCGGCTTGAATCTGGGAATGGTATTGGAGGTTTTATTTCAATTCGATGATATGTCTTTAAAGGAAGCGGCAGAGCACATGGTAGAAACAGGGAAGGGAGGTATTCAGAACGTGGTGCTGCCTGCAGAAGGGATGTAAGACGTATGCATAAATTAGAAAAAAGGAGAGGAAAAAATGACATTATTACAAGCAATCTTACTTGCAATGCTGTATTGGCTGGCAGCAGGTGAAATCTTTGTACCATTCACCTACTGCTTCTGTGATTTAATGCTTATCTCACTGCTTACCGGTGTTATTTTGGGGGATCCGGTAAAGGGCTGTATCGTTGGTGGAACTATTCAGCCGCTGTATCTGGCACTTACTGCCGTTGGAGGGGCCATGCCGGTGGATAAAGAAGCAGCCGGAATCGTGACGACGGCCATGGTCATAACGGCGGGAATATCGCTGGATCAGGGTCTGGTAATTTCTTCTGCAGCTGCCCTGATTATGGCGCAGCTACACACGGTTAAACGTTTGGCAATGGTTTGGACGGTACATCATGCAGATAAAGCGGTGGAAACCGGTAATGTAAAGGAGCTTACCCGCACATCCCTGATTTACGGACCACTGATTCGTGCGGTGATTTTCCTGGTGCCGATGACCATCGTATTGAAATATGGAGTGAACAGTCTGGGAATCCTCATGAACGGACTTCCGGATTGGGCGAACAACATGTTCTCTCTAGCCGGCGGACTGCTTCCTGCATTGGGATTTGCCATGGTCATTCTGGTAATCGGAAAAGGACAGCTGATACCGTTCTTTATCGCCGGCTTCTTCTTTGCCCAATATTCCGGTCTGGGAGCTGTGCCGGGATGTCTGCTTGGTATATTTATCGCCTGGCTCTATACGATTTTTACAAAAAAGGAGACAGACAATGGAAGCTTGTTTGCGGATTTACTCAATCTCAAAAATGCCGAATCCAAGGCAACCCATATCCTAAGTAAAAAAACATTGAAAAGAGTTTGGTTCAACTGGCGTTTGCATGTCTGCCATGTGGATAATGTTGAGCGTTTGCAGGCGATGGGAATGTGTTTGACCATGGCGCCGGCATTGGAGGAGCTGTATCCGGATGATAAGGAAGAACAAATCAAAGGATTGAAGCGACACATGCAGTTCTTTATCACGGAAAATATGATTGGCGGTATCATTCCCGGTATTATTACATCGCTGGAAGAGCAAAGAGCGATACAGAAGCGTGAGCAGGTGCCTGATGATCAGCTGATTTCCGAAGATTTGATCAACAGTGTTAAAAACGGTATGATGGGACCCTTTGCCGGTGTCGGTGACACCTTGAATTACGCGACGCTGAAACCACTTATTTCCACCTTCTTTATGGGCTTTGCGCAGCAGGGAATGCTGTGGGCACCGATCGTTGATGATATTCTCCTCTATGTCATTCTGGTATCGGAGGGGAAATTCATGTTCAACATGGGCTATAAGCTGGGCACCGATTCTGCTATGAACATATTACAAAACAATGCAGTACAGAAAATTGTGACCTTCTTTTCCATCGTCGGATTGTTTGTGATGGGGACGATGGCAGCACAAAACGTCAATGTTGCTGTGATCTATGAAATTCCATATGGAGCAAAGGATATGATTAGTATTCAGGAGCTGCTGTTTAATCCGATTGCGCCGGGTATTCTCTCACTTCTTGCAGTCTTTGGTGTTTACGCTTATCTGAAAAAGGGGGGCACCGTATTAAAGGTTACACTGGTGCTGCTCGTGATTGCCATCGCACTTGGAGGTCTGGGCATTCTGGGCGTGTAATTCAAAAAGGAGGAAGCAGGTATGACAATGAAAAAATTTATCAATCAGCCGGAGCGCTTTATTGATGAGATGCTGTACGGGCTGTATGCGGCACATCCATCCTATTACTCGTGTGTGAACGAGGATGCGCATTGTCTGATCAGCAAACAGAAAGCTGCCGGTAAGGTAGGAATCGCAACAGGTGGTGGAAGCGGTCATCTTCCGCTGTTTCTGGGCTACGTTGGGAAAGGGATGCTGGATGGATGCAGCGTAGGGGATGTCTTTCAATCTCCAAGCTTTGAACAGATGCTTGAAGTAACAAAAGCCATTGATGCCGGTGCAGGTGTACTTTATATCTTTGGAAATTATAACGGGGATATCTTCAATTTTCAGATGGCTGCAGAAATGGCAGAAATGGAGGAGGATATAGAAGTGTGTTTGTCGATTGCCGGTGAGGATGTGGCAAGCGGTCCGCGTGCAAAAGCACAGGAAAAAAATATTCGTCGAGGTGTTGCGGGTATCTTCTTTGTATACAAATGCGCAGGGGCAGCTGCTGCGGAAATGCTGCCATTGGATGAGGTGTATCGCATTGCAGAAAAAACAAAGCAGCTTGTGGCAACCATGGGGGTTGCTATGAGCCCGTGCACCGTACCGAGAATTGGGTATCCAAGCTTTGCGATGGCGGATGATGAAATGGAAATCGGTATGGGAATCCATGGAGAGCCGGGAATTCGCAGAGGAAAGATTTGCGCAGCAGATGAGATCGTAAAGGAGATTTTACCGCCCGTCATGCAGGATCTGCAGCTGCAGCGTGGTGATGAGGTGTGTGTATTGATCAACGGTCTGGGTGCTACTCCGTTAGAGGAACAGTATCTGATCAATGGTCTGGTACATCGTATGCTGAAAGCCGAAGGAATACGGGTTCATAGAACCTATGTTGGAGAATATGCGACGTCACTGGAAATGACCGGCTTGTCCATCTCCTTGCTGAAGGTTGATGAGGAGCTGAAGCGATTGATGGATGCTGCGGCGGATACCCCGATGTTTACACAGTTTGGAGAAGCGAGATGAAAGCAGAAGATATAAAGCGTGTATTTCACGCGTGGAAGATGATATTTCAGGAGCATGTAGAGCAATTAACAGCACTGGATTCTGTTGGCGGAGATGGCGATCTCGGTGTCGTTATGCGCGATGGATTTCGCATTGCAGATGAATTTGTCACAGCTTGTGATGAGCAGGATATTGGCAGGTTGGTGTATATGGCAGGGAAAAAATTCAATAGCGTCGCATCCTCTTCTATGGGGACGCTCATTTCCAGCGGCTTTATGAAAATCGGAAAGCAGCTGAAGGGAAAAGAAGAGCTGCAGGATGTGGAGCTTGGCGTGCTGTTACAGGGAATGGCAGAGGGTGTCATGACGCTGGGCGGTGCAAAGGAGGGGGAGAAGACGTTCCTTGATGCGCTTTGCCCGGCACAGCGCGCCTATGCTGAGCATGTAGCAAAGGGGAAAACAAAAGCCTTACAATACGCCGTTACCGCCGCAAGGGAAGGGGCTGAGAAAGCCAAAATGATGCAGGCGAGGCATGGCAGGCTGGCATTTCGTCAGGAAAATTCCATTGGTATTGTAGATCCAGGAAGCATAGCGGCTGTATTGTATGTGGAGGGTATACAGCAGGGGCTTCAGGATGAAGGATAAGAAGCTGCTGTTCGTTAAGCTGACAGGGCTAACGCTTGCAATCTACTGGTTCATCAGTAAAGGCGGTACGCAATCCATCGATACCTCATTCGGATTGCAGACAAAACGCGGAGCATTTGATTTGTTTGATTTTGGATCAGCATGGATGATCTGGCTGGTTATGGCATACCTTGTCTTTGCTGCTCTGCGCAATCTGTATTTGAAAAATGTCAGAAAACCGAAAAGCAATATTCAGAAAAAATATGCAAAATTGAGGAGATAGGCTAATGAAACTGCGGGAATACCGTTTTGTAAGCGGAGATGGTGAGGATGAGCTGTATGGCTGTGCATGGATTCCGGATGGTCCTGTAAAAGGCTATATCCAGATATTACATGATCTATATGATCATATCGATCGCTATACGGCACTGCTTCAGTTCTTTGCCGGCTATGGCTATGCCGCCTTCGGACATGATCTGATAGGTCATGGAAGGTCGGTGTATGTGAATGGTCCCGGGCAGATCAGTGAGAGGCATACGTATAAACACTTTATCGAGGATACGGAAACGATGTTCTATCTGGTCGCAAAGGATGCCCTGCCCAAGAGGGAATGGAAGAAGTCCTATATTCATGCGCTGATCGGCTTTGGCTTTGGCAGTATGCTGGCAAAGCAGTATGCAATTACGACAAATAATTGCAATGCATTGATCCTATGCGGTGATTACGGCTTTCCTTCTCTGTATAAAAAAGCCATAAAAATATATGGAAGAGAATGTCGCAGCAAAGCGAATACGGAGCCGGCTGAAAAAACCGAAGCATATATTCTCTCTCATTATGGTATTGATAATCTGGATACCCTTGTTGAACAGAGAGTCTTTCAGCATCGTGAACAGAAAAGGCTGAAAAAAGACGCCTGCTGCAAGCTTGCTTACTCCATGCAGTATATGTTAAACAGAATTTCACTGTGTTCTCTGTATACGGCGGAAGACTGGATTTCACAGCTTCCCGAATATCTTCCGATCTTATTTTTGAGCGGGTATGAGGATGTGTTTTCCAATTATACACGGGAGCTGGATGCTGTCATACGGAAATTAAAGTATGCCGGTGCAGAGAACATCTTTTACAAATATTATGAACATAAGAAGCATGAATTGCTGTTTGAGGATGCCGCAGGAGATGTCATGCAGGACATGCTTAAGCTGATTCGGCGTCTGGAAGAGCATAGCAAAGAAAGGAAGGAATGAAATTATGTTGGTATCAATGTTAGAGATTTTAGAGAAAGCGAAGGAAGGAGGATATGGTGTTCTGGCACCGAATGTTTTCAATGAAGATTCAGTCAGAGTCTGTATAGAAGCTGCTGTTGAATTGGATTCCCCCCTTATTATTGATGTTTTACCGGATAATCATAAGGATATTGTATCCTTTGGAAAGCTGATTTGTTCCATGGCGCATGAAGTACGGATTCCAATCGCACTGAACCTGGATCACGGAGACAGCTTTGAGGCCTGTGTAAAGGCGATTTATGGCGGATTCACAGGGATTATGGTTGACCGCAGTGCATTGAGCTTTGAAGAAAATGCACAGCAGGTTGCGGAGTTTAAGAAAATCTGCGAGCCTCTTAAAATCACGGTGGAAGCAGAATTTGGACAGATAGCAGATGGCTGCGATTACGAAGAAAAACGGGATGAATATCTGACAGATCCTGTGAAAGCAAAGGAGTTTGTTGAGAAATCCGGCTGTGATTGTCTTGCGGTATCCATTGGCGAAGCCCATGGAGAGTATACCGGAAAGGGACCGGATATTGATTTTGAGCGATTAAAGGAAATAAAGAACCTGGTGGATGTACCACTGGTATTCCATGGCGGCTCATTCTCTGGATTTGAAAATATTGCGGAATGCTGCCGAATTGGTACGCAGAAGATCAACATGGGAACGGACGCTTATAATTATGGACTGGATTGTTTGTTTCAGGATGGACGTTATCAGCAGGGGGAGAATATCGGAGCGAGAATGGCAGGAGATATCATGTGGGCAGGCTATAAGGAACGTGTGATGGATTATATGAGGGTGACAGGATCTGTGGGAAAAAATTGGATCAAAATTGAAAAATAAGGAGCGATGATGAAAAATGGCACGCATAGGTTTAGTCAGAATAGACAGTCGTTTGATACATGGACAGGTATGTACGCAGTGGTTGTATAGGATGAATAGTAAAAAGGTATATATTGTTGATGATGAGGGAGCGAGCAATTCCTTTTTGTCCAGTATTTATAAGATGGCATGCCCGGTAGGTGTTGAACTGGAAACGATATCGACACAGGAAGCCGGAAATAGATGGCAGCAGGATCAGTTAGGGG
Source organism: Clostridium sp. DFI.1.208 (assembly GCF_024463855.1). NCBI lineage: Bacteria > Bacillati > Bacillota > Clostridia > Eubacteriales > Clostridiaceae > Clostridium > Clostridium sp. DFI.1.208. Next base: position 110,758 of record NZ_JANGCA010000012.1, read on the forward strand.
AGTTGGAGCCAATCTTTGTGTTGTTTAAAAATATGCCGATGGCCTATAAGGCTTATAAAGCAGGCTTTCGCTATGAAACCTTACAGATAGGCGGAATCGGCGGAGGCGTTGGACGTAAAAATATTGTCGGACCGATTTCGTTTGATGATGACGATGCGAAAATGCTGGATGAAATGGTCCAAGATGGACTGGAGGCTTATTTTCAGCCGGTGCCGGATAATCAAAAGGTATCCTGGAGCGATGTAAAGGCTAAGCATTACCCGAAGCTGTAAAGGAGAATATGATGAAGGATGTGTATGTAAGAAAGCCGAATGATAAGGAACGCAGACTGTTGGAAGACTGTCCGATTTGGGAGCACGATCCGGCAGTGTGGGATGCGATGTACGATAAACGCTGTGAAACGTGTCTAGTCATCGAGGGTACAGCAGTTGTGACCTGTAGTGATGGACAATCCTATGCGTTCACAAGAGGTGATCTTGTCACCTTCCGACCTGATATGGCATGTGTCTGGAAGGTGCTGGAGAAAATTCGCAAGCATTATATATTTGATATGGAGGTAGAATAAAAGGGGCGATGCTCCTTTTTTTATGTGCGAAAAAAGCCGATACAGAGTGGTTAGGCATGGGTGAATTGCTGAAGCGATGCTGCTTCCCTGATGGATGAAAAAAATGCATGCTGTACGCAGGATGCTTGTGGGAGTCTTGGCAATGTGGTATAGTATGTATATGCTTTTATAGTAGTTGAGGAGATGAAGCTGTATGCAGAAATCACAAAAGCTTACCGCATCGATAGTACTGATTGGCTGTATCGCCTATGGACTGTTTTTTTCGGATCCTGTCTATACGGCACTGGTCTTTATTCTGTATGCCTGTATTCTCATGTATCTTTTCAGTAAGCGAAAGCTGCCGGTTTTCAGTCGTATAAAATTCATGATCGCAGCATGGATGTTCAGCATTGTGATGACTGCCGTGTGTATTGCTGCGGCAGAGCTGCTTCGCGGCTATTTCCTTTTTGACGGAGTGTTAATGGGCTGCATGATGTGCCTTGGTTTGGGAGCAGTTATTCAGACTGCATTTCTGATTATGCAGGAATTTCTGCCGGACGTGGTACAGGTCGTGCTGCTGGTACTGGCTGGTCTTTATTTGCTTAACATCGGTGTCTTCAGTGCAACGATGCGTGCTACGCTTTCCGATATCGGACTTACAGCAAAAGATACGCAGTATATATTGCCATGGGATTTGCTGGGTATCACGTTGGGTATCGTTCCGGTGGAAGTGGCATTGTTTGCAGGTGTTTACAGGCTGCGCCTGTATTTTCAGAACCGATGACTGCGGATGTTTCATCGAGAGGAGAGAAGATGCATGTCCTTTCCGATAGCGGAAGGAAAAGCAGGGTGCTTTAAATCGTAATAGGATGTATTTAGGATGGAGATGTATTGGAAACACCTGATAGATACATCCTTTTTATGTAAACAAAAGCTTTTTCTGCTATGAGATAAAAAAACCTATCACCGCTTATGCAGTGATAGGTGTGCAGGCATAGCTTGTAAAAGCACTGTGCCATATTCTGTAGGGCAGCAGGCATGCGTTTGTCTGCTTAATGCTTTTTCTGCGTGATCAGATGCTCGTCGATCAGCCTTTGAATCTGCGCCGGCTCCGGATCGATGTAAATGGTCTTGTAGTTTGAAAGGGAAACAAAGCTGCCCTTGTTTCCAGGGATTTTTTTCAGCTGTCGGATCGTACAGTAGTTCACGGGAACACTGGAGGAATAGCGGCCGTTGCTGTACCATGCGGCAAGCATGGCAGCGTTGCGCAGCAGTTCCTCATCCGGCTGTTCACAGGTAATGACAACATGGGCACCATGCAGGTCCTTGGCGTGCAGCCACGTATCGCTTTTTCTTCCCAGACGCCAGGTAACGTGATCGTTTTGCAGATTGTTTTTCCCAACGTAGATTTGTACATCGTCAAACGCAAAGGTTTCATAATGCGGAAGCTCCTGCTTCTTTTTCTTGCGTATGCAGGTCTTGACTGCCTTGACATATCCCTGTCTTGCCAGCTCCTCCCGTATTTCCATAGCATCCTGTACGGTAGCCTGCTCCAGCTGTACCTCCATGGATTCAAAATAGCGGATTTCCTTTTCGCACAGGGTCAGCTGTTCCTGAAGAATGGACTGTGCCCGTTTGCTCTTGTGGTATTTCTGGTAATAGCGGTTGGCATTTCCCTTGATATCAAAACGCATATCCAGCGGAATACGAATATCCTCCCCTGTTTCAAAGGAGGGCAGTGTCACTGTTTCGCTGCGTTCGATACTGCCCATATAAGCGAACAGCAAATCGCCATATTCCCTATATTTATCGCAATCCATAGCCTCCTCCAGCGTCTGCTGCAGCTTTGGATATTTTGATGTATTCTTATGCAGCTCCTTGCGAACAGCACGAAACAGATCGCCGCTTTGCTGCTTGATGCGCACCTTCTCCTCCTTCTGGAAAAAGAGCAGATCCATTCCTTTCATGAGCGGATACTGTCGTGCTTCCACCTCCAGGTGAGTCAGTGGTATGCAGTGAAACTGGGTCTTGTCCTGCACGTCACTCAGATACAATGCATCAGAGGTTTGAATCTGTTCCAGAATGTCATCGAAACGTTCCCCCTGTGCCATACGATATTGTACTTCCTTCGAGAGCAGGGGAGAAAACCCGTGAAACTGTTTGGTGAAGGACTCATTTGGATCAATGTGGTCATAATGATAGGGGTCCTGTTTTCCGGTGTGTGGTGCAGGCAGCTGATATAGCGCTCCCGGATGAATGGTGCGGCGGTTGTTTTCAAAGGGGGGAATGCGTTTTAAGGCATCCAGTATACGGCCCTGCTCATCCACCAGAATCATATTCGCATATTTGCCCATCAGTTCAATATAGAGATGCCGGTCATGAATATCGCCCAGCTCGTCTCTGGCTTCAACCACCATATGCAGGATGCGGTCAAGTCCAATCTGATTCAGAGAACGAAGGATTCCTCCATCGATCTGTTTTCGCAACAGCATGAGAAAATTGCCGGGCGTCTCCATCGTCGTATACGATTCCTGTGTCAGATTGATGCGGTTGTATACACTGTGTAAGGATATCATCAAACGGCGTGTTCCTTTCGGTGTCCGTATCGTAAACAGCAGCTCGGTATCGCTGATCTGCTGCAGCTTTGTAAGCTTGGCAGGCAGAAAGCTCTGTAGCTCTTTCTGTACCTGGTGAAGCAGTAATCCATCTAATGCCATAAAATCACCTCGCTGCTCCATTATATCATACCAAAAGGACCTGCTGTGCGATAAGTTTCATATGTTTCCGGCTAAAAAACAGAGAATTGAGCATTATACTACAGGTTGAGACACATGTGCAGCTTCCTTATGGAGTAGTCAGGCTCGGATACAATTATTAAATCGAAATAATTTCTATCGCTATCTTGTGCGCTTATTCTATTTTTATACTGCTACTATTTTCTTAAGCGTTATCTACGAAATGTTTTCTTGATTTGAAGTGAAGTATTGCATGACGTATGTGACTGTTTCCGAATGGAATCTGTTTTCTTCTTTTTAGCCAGATAGAATTTAGTTTTTATTCTGTAATTTCGACAAGATTTATGCTACACTGTAGATACAAAAAAGGAGAGGTCGGTCTATGAGAAACTATATACATAATACAATCCATTCACATCGAATTCATCCGCAAAAGCCCCGGCCTTTCCGTAGCTCAACCGCTTGCTAGAAGCGTTTTTTCTTATGCTTATAACAAGTTAAGTTATTTTTTCCCATCCCTGTGTAACACGCTGCAGCTAAATACCGCTTGTCGGCGGTAAGGACTGCCTTGTTTTTGTTGCATGCATTACAGCGTATGAAACGAAACAGCAGGTACTTTTATATGCTGATGAAAGCAACAGCAACATAAGAGCTCCACCAGATCATATCCCTGAAGTATAGATAACAATATCAGAAAGAAAGGATATGATCATGAATACAAATACAGAAACAGCAGCTATGATTAGTTGTTATGATGATAAAAAGGCATATGACATGTACTGTAAAAAGCTGTTATCAAACAAGCAGATACTCGCCTATGTCATGAAAGGCTGTATTCCGGAATATGCAGACATTCCACTGGAGGATATACCGTCCTATATCGAAATGTCTTCCATAAAGAATACAGCGGAGTACGAACATATTGATGATAAGCAGATAGAGGTTACGGATGAGGCCATACCAGGAGCCCAGATCAAATACGATATTCAGTTTGAAGCAGTGATACCATCAAAGCAGATGGAATCAGATCAGAACACGCCCTCGGAAAAGAGGCTTCGCTTGATCATCAACCTGGAAAGCCAGGCGGAGGATAACCCCGGCTATCCTCTGATCAAGCGTGCTTTGTACTATTGCAGTAGATTGATGGCAAGACAGAAGCATCCCAGGGATGGATTTCAGCATTCCGATTATGGTAAAATCAAAAAGGTCTGTTCCATATGGATCTGTATCGGTCACAGCAATCAAAAGAACGATGTCATCAATACCTATAAGATACAGGAAACATGTGAAACAAAGATATGGCATGCCGCAAAGGAGGACTATGATTTGATCACAGCAGTCATGGTGTATCCGAAAAAGGAAGGCGTACGAAAAGCACAGGATATTCCGAATGCGGTGGAGCAGGAGGATGAGAATAAGCAGAGGCTGCTGGAACTATTAAAGATTTTGTTCATAAAAAATCTCGCAATAGTGGATAAAAAGGAACAATTGCAGAAGACGTATGGTATACTAATGGAGAAGGAGATAGATAAGGAGGTCATGACGATGTGCAACTTTAGTGATTTCATTGAACAAAGAGGCATAGAAAAGGGCTTGGAGCAGGGGCTGGAACAAGGACTGGAAAAAGGGCTGGAAAAAGGACTTAGAAAAGGCTTGTTACAGGGAAAAGCTGAAGGCAAAAAAGAAGGAAAGGCGGAAGGCAGAGTGGAAGCAACACTACTCCATGTAAGAAAACTGATGCAGAAAATCGATGTCAGTGCGGTGGATGCCATGAATATGCTGGATGTTGAAGAAGACATACGACCTACCATTCTGCACTCTCTACATTTATCCTAAACAGCAATTCCCACAATAATTTTAAAGGGGGCTCTAAATTATCGTGGGGTTGAGTAGAAATGAGCTCTAAATTATTATGGGGTTTTAGCAAGTGAACGCTAGGCTCTAAATTATCATGGGGTTTCAAAAAGGAGTAATAAAGTTCAAAAAA
>NZ_JANGCA010000120.1:0-3873 GCF_024463855.1 Clostridium sp. DFI.1.208
TATATAAGAAAAGGACACCCACACAAAAAGTGAAAGGGTATCCACACAGTTTGTTAGATAAGTCAAAAAATGGCAACACACAAGTTTAAAGGTATGCCACAACCACACACAAATTTAAAGCGCCAAATTAAGATTATCTTACGTACCTTTTTAATATTATAATATTATTAGTTTTTATTCTTATTTATAATTTCATCTACTGTATCTTTGTTTGCCCAAAAAGTTCTTTTGGTTATCAATTCACCATTAGTAAATTCAAATGTATCATTACTGTTAATAGCTTTTGGGCGTATATGAAATTTTTTATTTAAGCTTGCTTTAGGAAAATCAGATGTATTGCCAGATTCAAAAGCTTTTAATGTAATATTGAAGACTTCTCTTGCTTCATTAATATAATCTTTGAAAGAAAAATCACTCATAAACGAAACAGAAACGATCTCGGTTTTAATTGCATCTCTTTCTATAATAAATATTGGATATACTTTTTCAATTTCACTTTTAAATTTTGAGTTATCAAAATTTAATTTTTGACTATTGCTTTCTTCATAAGAATAAAGTTCAGTAAATGTGCTGTTTGGAAACGGGAATGCCTCTTTACATTTGTTTTTTACACGTGTTATAACTCTGAAATATTGAAGATTGATATTAACATTAGTTAAATAATCAACTATGGTTTTATTTACTGAATACTGTGACTTTATATGAGTTGTAAGGTATTCTTTTAAATCTTCGCAATTTATTTTTTCTTTTGATTCAGAAATATTTGTATTATATATTTCTAAAAATTTAGAATATAAATTGTCACTTTTAAAGTCAGTTAGAGAAAGTGGCTGTTTAATCTGCATGAAAATTTTAAGAAATTCACTATATTGAATGTCAAAGATAGCTTCATCTATATCATAAATTTGTGGATATTTATTAGCCTTTCTAACAAGGTAACTGCCAAAATAGTTCTTACCAAAACTATTTAATATTGAATAGTTATCATTATCAGAATTTAGTAAATCTCTTTTTTTCTTACTTTCTTTCCACAAATCATCCAGGTCAATCAATAACTTTAATGAATTTAGATAATGATTTTCATCTTTTTGAATTATTTTTAATGCCTTTGTCAAAATATCCTCTAATTCAGATTTACGTAAATTTTTACTAGTACCAGGGTGATCTACAATAATTAAATGTTTTTTTGCGAAATCAATTACATTTAAGCCATCTACATTAGTTTTCCCATCACCTTCTCTTAATATTTCTATATGCTTTTTCTTTAATATTAAATTTATATCATATACAGTTTCAGAATCAGCAAGAATATGTTCGTTTAATACAGGAACCTGTTTATTCAATCCGTATGTAATAGGTTTTACAAAATCTTCACTACCTGATATGAAGATGGTTTTTACAAATATATCTTTAAGTATATCGTCCAAATTGATCGAATTAACAAATTCTTTTAAATTTTCAGATAGATTTGAAGATGAATCTGATAATTTATGTTTTGTATTCTCTAATTCTCTGAAAAAATTTGTAAGAGTTTGTGCACCATTGATAACACTGACTTTGCTTGGATTTAAAACAATGGATGCTCCACTTCTATCTAATTTCTCATCATTAAAAGAATAAATAGTGATACCGTTATGACAAAACCAAAAATACTTTGGATCAGAGTATTTTTCAATATCAGTGATTTCTAGATTTTGTTTAATGGTATCTATGTCACAGCTGTTTAATGTATCTTTGCTATTATCTAATTGCATTTTGATAAAGGCTTTTATATAGTCATTAAAACTTTTGATTATGTTATCTATAGTTATACTTTTTCTTAATCCTTTTCTTACATTTTTTTTGAATAATTCATCTCCCGTTATGTTATAGAGTTTCTTTAACTCATAAAGAGACAAATTATATATATATCCTTCTAATGTTTCAGTTTTACCATCAGTATGTACAATATGTTCATTAAAATTTTCTGGATTTTTAATAGATAACATTATTTTATCTTCCATGTCAGTATAAATAGTAGATTTATATCTGAAAAAGTCTGTAAGCTGTTTTTTATCTAATCCATTTAAATTTTCTCTGCATGTAAAATATTGTTGCATTTCATCATCCCAGTTTTTGAAAACAAGAATAGGGATTGCATTAGCATCGTCTTTAGATATTATAGAAGCATATTCATTATAGTTAAAGCTTATATCATTTCGACTACAATCATAAATTAGATATTTCTCTTCATCTCCTGATTGTATATTTATCCCTTCTATAGAATAAAAATTTTTTCCATTATAATTTTTTTTATATACAGTGGTATTGCTGTCTAATTTTCTTTCAGTAATAATCCTGTTAATAATTTTCTTCAACTCATCCATTTCAATTCCTCCTACGGCACATCATCATATCATTTTGGCATAAAATTCAAATGTTTCTAATATTAGAGCTTGCAGTTCCAAGTACTCAATATTAATCGTTTCACTTACTTTATCTGAAAGCCTTATTTCAGGATATTGGTTATATAGAAACATAAGCAAATCTTCTTTTTCTTTTCTTAAATATCGAAGTATATCAGCTTTATCTATTTGGGGGATCATATTAATTTCATAACTTATTCTTTTGAAGCAAGATTGTATTTCTGAACGAATTGATAATTTTTCACGTGTATACTCATCCTCTTTGAATTTTTGTTTAATAACATCTCCAATTTTGTCTTTTTCAGGAAATAATTTTGCTATATTTCATTTAAATTATATATGTCTTTTTGACTATCTTTTTATATCTTCTTAAATGTCCGCAAAGCCTTATTTTATCGGCTCTACGGGCATTTTTCTTTTATGGTAAACCTCACATATCTAGGTCTATCTTCTTATATTTTCGCTATCAAGCGTGGTTAAAATCGTGGTAAATACTTCTTATGCGATTAGACGCTGAACCTCTGATTTTGCAGTATCTATGGACGCATGAGCGTACCAGTTCATTGTGATACTGATATTTGAATGTCCCATGATATACTGTAAATCTTTCGGGTTCATGTTCTTGCTTGCCAGTCTTGTACAGAACGTATGGCGTAGTGTATGCGGTGTGATATGTGGCAAGGGGTTATCCTTATGGTGCTTGTTGTATTTCTTTACCATACGGACAAAAAGCATATTGTAATCAATCGCAACTTTAGGCTTGCCTTTATGATTGACAAATAGAAAGTTGCCCCGTCCGTCTATCACAAATGGTTCTGCCTTTGGGCGTTTCTTCATAACCCGTTGAAATGCCTGTATCGTTTCTCTGCTTAATGGTACTTGCCTTATTCCGCTTTTTGTCTTAGGCGTTTCAATATAATAGCCCTGTTCCTTGCTCTTTAATAACTGGTGGTCGATAACCACTACTTCATGGATAAAATCAACGTCCATGATTGTCAGTCCGCACAGTTCCGAGATACGAAGTCCTGTCTTTAACAGTATCAGCACATCATCATAATACTTATGATACACGTTGTCCGTCTTGATGAATGATAATAAGGCTTGTTCCTGTTCCTCTGTCAATGCTACTTTCTCTTTGGTATCATTTTCTAGGACTTCACTTAACTTGAAATCAAAGGGATTTTTCCTTACATAATCATCTTGAATGGCTATGTAGAATGACGCTTTTAACGAGCGTTTATGGTTGTTAATGGTATTGTAGGAAAAGCCTTTGTCTTTCATGCGTAACGCCCATTCTTTAGCGTCAGAGGGTTTGATTGTATCAATGCTCCTAGCACCCAGCTTGTCCTCTTTCAATAACCGCATGAGCTGTTCCCGTTGTTTCTGTGTGCTTTTCTTCACGTTTGCCCTCTGTGCGTTCTGTTTGGCGTAGAGTTGGCAAAGCGTCATTTTCTTGCCTGTGCTGTCG
>NZ_JANGCA010000121.1:0-3719 GCF_024463855.1 Clostridium sp. DFI.1.208
GACTTTCAAACCGATGATACGCTCTCGTGTGCTGCCGTCTCTTATATGGATCGCGTCTCCGTCGATCATCTCGATATCTGACCATTCCAATGCCGTGCTGCAATATTTCTTTTGTTTCTCTGCCTGCTTCACGACCTTCTTTTCCGCTCTTCTTTCTTTATTCTTCTTTTTCTTCATATTTTACGATACCTCCCCATATATATTCCTTCTGTCGTCTGAGATACAGATACTGTAGGTAGAAGAACACCAGGAAGTTGTGATAGATGGGAGGGAATGGCTGGATGAGCACGATCACGATCCCATAGAGCAGTAAGGTCAACATGAGGAGCGGGACGTTGACCGTATCTCCTGTCATATTGAAAAGGAATGCCGGGATGAAGAGCAGGGTCGCTGTGCCGAACAGCACGATGTCGATCCATCGGAACATGCCTCCCAGATGTCTTCCTTTCTTAAAATTCTTCGGTGAGTAGAATCTCATGATCGTTCAAAGTCCTCCATTTCTCTCATATCCTGCATATCTCTTTTTTCTGCATGCGTGGAAGACAGCTCGTCGATCCGCTTCGGATGGATCAGATCCTGGATACCGGCATGCATGTTCGAAAGATTCTGTGCACGCGTATTCTTCGTTACATAGCGTCCTCCACGGACGATGCTCTTCTGTCCCATCAGTCGATTACCTGCGGCCAGATAAGCCGTTCTTCCTACTTTGGAGACGGTTCTCGCACGGAAGGTGGAGGAATCACCGACACGCCTTGCGGTCGTACCCTCACGACTCAGACGGATGCCTCCTTCATCCTGTGAAGCACCACCTGAGCTGCCGTCATTTCCTTTGGCAGGAGTTCCGATATCGATCCCTTCACCACTATCTATGCCTTCACTGGATGCGCCTATATCTGTGCCATCTTCCATCGCCCTATCATACCTTCCATCTGTAGAGACAGATGTCGGCGTATTTCCGAAACCATAGGTTGGATTGCTCTTATCGATCGTGCCGGATGCGCCACCACCTGCCGGATTCGAACCTCTCCAGTAGCTCTTATCCATGCCTGCTTTTTCCAAAGCCAGGGAAGCGTCTCCTTTACTCATATCACTGATGTCGATTCCATACTTCCTCGCTGCCTGCGCTTGTTTCTCTGTATGTGGTTCGGAAAAAGCTCTTGGCGGGATGTTTCCTGCACCTCCGGATCCTGAACCATTTCCGGGACCGTTTCCCGGATCATATGCTCCTGTCATAGGATTGTTGGAGCCGATACCACCTCCATCCGGATAGTTACCGAGCGAGTTCAGGCCCAGCATCCTGCCGGCTCCATAAGTCCCCAGAGCTGCCGCTCCAGTGGCCATCCCGATTCCTTTTTGTCCGATCGCCTGTGTGACGCCCTTCAATGCGCTCATCGCCTGGAAGCCCTGCATCGTCATGAAGAGTCCCATACCATCCCCGCCGATGAGCTGAGCGACTTGACCGGGACCGACCAAGACAGCCAGCATGCCCCCCAGGAAGAAGATCCCCTGGCCGACGATGCCGAAGTTTTGTACCGTTTTAGAAGATGTGACAGCCATGACGAGCAACAGGATGATATACTGCAGGACATTCGAGATCAGATCAGCACTGATCAGTTTGACCCATAAACCAAAACTGCGATCATCCGGATTTATGATACCGGAAATCGGGTAGGGAGATATCAGGATCTTGACCGCGATGGAGATCATCCTCTGTGATATCTGTATCGCCATAAGCAGAAACATATAAGCTCCACATACCCCTTCTACGATCAGAAAGATCAGCATGGTGGTATCCGGAAAATAGATATAATCACCATCAGCTCCAATCAATGCAGAGGTGATATTGAAGAAGCCTCCTACAATCGGTACGCCGTCGAACCAATGATCCATACCGCCTTCCGTGGCGTTGATATCGATCAGCTGGTAGGGAGGATATTGACCATTGCTTGCGGAACTGATAAAGATCTGGGAAGGCATCCCTTCATATTCCTTGTACAGTTTGTCAACAATCTCCTGTTGAAGCTTGTTGTCTGTTTTTGGCTTCGTAGTCGCGAAATTGTTCTCTACTACGAAGGAATCCGGAACACTATCCATAACGACGCTCGTAAAAGCGGTGAATTCTTTGATCACCAGTGGAGTCATGGCAACGACGAAAACGATTGCGATGATACGGAAGATCATCCGTAATCCGCTCAGCTTCCATACATATTCTTCATCGATAGTCGCTTTCAATAACATCGTGAAGGCTCTGAGCAGGGTGAACATCAGGAGGAACATCATCAGGATGTCCCACCATTGCCACACCGTTGAATTTGAGCCGATATCGAAGGAAAGGATCGGTCGTATGATGTTATATACACTATCGATGAGGAACATACTTCCTTTGACGAGTATCCACAAGACCCAGCGGACACCATCGATTACTAGATCCATACGATACCTCCTTTTTACATATTGTATATTTTATAGATCGTCGGGATCAGCTCGAGGACGACTGCGATTCCCCAGATGATCTTGAGCATCTTTAAGACAGGCTTTTGTTTCTTCTCATCTTCGTCCTTGACCATCCACGATAGACCATGAGCAGCACTTGCAATGACAGCAACGAGAGGTATCGCCCATAGGCAGATATCCGTAAAGGAATCCAACCAAGGCTTTGCCTCATTTTTCACTCCTGCAGTATTCGGTTTTGGCTTCGCCAATATAGGGGTCATCGTCGAATAGAAGGCGATGAGGATACCTGCAGTCGCAGGAGTCGGTTTTAATCTTTTCTTGAACATAGGGTATATCGTTTCCTTTCTTTCTTAATACTAAAAAAGACACATGATGTGTCTTCTTTCGGATATAGAGCCGCTGTATAAACACTCATACAGTGCAAAAAGCTTATACTACATCTTGACTGTTACTTGAGAGTAACAGTTCGTAGGATAAAAAAATCTTCTATTTTATATGTATCGCCTCCTTTCCCGTGATAAAATCTCTCTTATAAAGAAATGAGGAGTTATTTATGGAAGATTTTTTTAAATTTATAGATTCAAGTTTTATTATTGCTGTCCTCTCTGTTTTCTCAGTAGGTCAGATTTTAAATACTTTCATTAAATATCTATTGGACAGAAGACCGATGGTTTCAGAAATAGATAAGAAGATGTTTATGATATATAGTGAAATATACTATGCAGTTATTGAAAATCCAATTTCCAAGGTGAAAAATAAGAATTGTTTAGAAATATTTTTAAAGTTAAAATGAAACAATAGAAAATAATTACCATTTAGTAAATTATTTTGATAATATAACTCTTAAACTCTTACAAGCTTTGAAAGATTCTAAGAACCCCTCTGAAGCAGAGAAAAGAGCTACAACACTATTTTATAGAATCCAAAAACTATATGTTAAATATCAAAAAAGAATGGGGTATAGATTTCCTTTATTAAGAGAAATGATAATCGTTACATTGTATCGTATATGCTTTTTGTTATTTTTAACAATGTCTCTTATCGCTTTACTATACATAATATATTTGTTTTATGATTTAGGCATTTATAATGCTATCACAGATAGTCAATATGCTTTGATTCCTGCAATATTTGTTTATTCTTTTGGACTCACACTTTTTTTTGCTTGGAAACTACAATAAAACAGCTAAAATAGTTCTTAAACAATTAGAGAATTTCCAACTTAATACACCGCAAAGCACAATATTAAATAGATCACCAAAAAA